>JBDLJM010000073.1 GCA_039714315.1 Bacteroidota bacterium
ACTTCAACTTTTATAAGTCCGTGTTTCGATAAACCTTTCATCGCCTTATCCCAGCCTTTATTAGATAATCCGGCTCTTTCTTTTAGTTCGGCCAGATCAACTCCTCCGTTTTGGGATACGATATCGAAGATTACTTTTTCATTATCTTTCAATTCAACGCTTGGAGCAGCTTTCTCCGGTTTCATTTGAGGGAAGAACAACACTTCCTGTATCGATGAATTATCAGTCATCATCATTACAAGACGGTCAACGCCAATTCCGATACCCGATGTTGGAGGCATACCGTATTCAAGTGCTCTAAGGAAATCCTGATCGATAAACATCGCTTCATCATCACCTTTTTCCGATAACTCAAGCTGAGCCTCAAATCTCTCTCTCTGATCAATAGGGTCGTTAAGCTCCGAATAAGCATTTGCCAGTTCTTTACCGTTTACGATAAGCTCGAAACGTTCCGTTAAGTCAGGATTTGATCGGTGCTCTTTTGTAAGCGGACTCATCTCTTTCGGATAGTCGGTAATAAACGTAGGCTGAATTAAATTAGCCTCACATTTTTCACCGAAAATTTCATCGATAAGTTTACCAACCCCCATAGTTTCGTCGGTCTCAATATCGAGTTGTTTACAAACATCTTTCAACTCTGCTTCTCCCATTCCTGTAATATCGATGTCTGTATATTCCTTAATAGCATCGATCATAGACAGTCTGCGGAAAGGAGCTTTAAAGCTTACTTTATTACCCCAAATATCTAACTCTGTTGTTCCGTTTGTATCTATGGCAACTTTCTCCAACAACTCCTCGGTGAAATTCATCATCCAGTTGTAGTCTTTGTAAGCTACATAAAGTTCCATAACCGTAAACTCAGGGTTATGGGTACGATCCATACCTTCGTTACGGAAATCTTTTGCAAACTCATAAACACCGTCAAAACCACCTACAATAAGCCTTTTCAAATAAAGCTCATTTGCAATACGCAAATACAAAGGAATATCCAATGCATTGTGATGACTCATAAACGGACGTGCCGTTGCTCCACCCGGTATAGGCTGCAAAATTGGAGTTTCAACCTCTAAATATCCCTTATCATTAAAGAACTGACGCATCGTGTTAGTGATCTTTGTTCTCTTAATGAAAGTATCTTTTACATTGTCGTTTACAATCAAATCAACATAACGCTGACGGTAACGCAATTCGGCATCAGAAAAAGCATCGTGAGCAACTCCCTTATCATCTGTTTTCACAACAGGAATAGGCTTCAACGATTTCGACAGCATGGTTAATTCAGTAATATGTACCGAAATCTCACCAACTTTAGTTTTAAAAACTTTTCCTTTCAGACCAATAATGTCACCGATGTCCATAAGTTTTTTGAACACCATGTTGTACATTTCCGGTACAGCTTCCGTAGCAATATCATCACGCGAAATGTAAACCTGAATTCTACCTTCGGCATCTTTAATTTCAGCAAAAGAAGCTTTCCCCATAATACGGCGACTCATCATTCTACCGGCCAAAACAACTTCTTTACCTTCAAATTTATCAAAGTCAGAAAGAATATCCTTTGTATAAGTGTCAACCTTAAATTCGGCTGCCGGATACGGTTCAATACCTAAATCTCTCAACTTTTGCAGAGACTCTCTTCTAACGATTTCCTGTTCTGATAATTGCATAATTATATTTTGTTTTTTGCAGTGCGCAAAATTACATATATTTCTTTATTTTATTGGCTATTCGGACAATAAAATTACAAGTAGCGAAATATGGATGATGATTATTTGTTTTTGGCGCCTTATCCCGCTATCCGCTTTACTCCTCAGCTGTAATGCAATTCACTAATACGGCTGCGGGTGCTCCCGGGGGTCGCATCCTCGCTCGTTTGTTCATTGCATTTCAGCCTGCGGGGTGCCGCTTCTATCGGGGGCGTTTGCACAATCCCAACATTCGCTGTCAACCTTTACGATGGTATTGAGGGTTTTTACCGGTATTTTCAGAGTGTTATAACATGAAAAACAATCACCTATAAAAAATTGATAAATGCACGTAAGTGAAATATATTTTATGCGATGATTTTAAAAAAACTTACGTAGGTAGTGTTTGTTGTAGCCGGTGTTTACTTAATGATATCTTCAGTTCTAAGAACTTCGTAAGTTATCTTCTTTCTGAATTTCGCTTCTTGTTTATTTGTGATATTCTGGTTCATGGCAAAAATCCATATATTATTATTAGTCTCAATATAACCTACATTCCAGCCAATTTGTTTTGTCCACCCTGTTTTTGAATGAATTATATAGTTATTGGTAGAATCTGTAATCATAATTTCTTTCACTGATTCCTGTATTTGCTTATCAAATAGTAATTCATTATTTACTAACTTTTCAATGAATAAGATTTGCTCTTTTGCCGATATTCTTAAATCACCTTCAAGCCAGAAACTATCAATTTCCTTTCCCGTGTTTTTGTTTCCGTAATTAGCTTTATTAATCCAATTTTGCATTTGGTCTTTTCCGATTCGTCTGGCTAATTCCTGATAAAACCATACACACGAAACAGGCATTGCTGTTTTCATCGTTTGGTCCTTATTCCAGGCTATCCAACCTTTGTCTTTTCCATCCCATTTTATTGTATCATTCTCACTTTCAATCGCCGATGTCTGTAATGCTATCATTGAGTTCAATATCTTGAAAGTTGAAGCCGGTAAATATGTACTATCACTGCGTTTTTCGTTATATATTTTTAATTCGTCGGTTGATGTGTTTTTGAGTACAAATGTTCCGGTGATATTATGCTTATCAAATATTCTTTTCCATTCAGTATTCGTTTCTTCCTGATTACAACTGATAATTGTTATAAAAATCAAGATAATAGTTGTTGTTTTTATGGTGACCTTCATTTTATGTGTGTTGTAATCGGCTTACTTTTTTGAATTCGATATTTCTGATTTTACTAATATAGTATATTATTTTATGTAGTAATATTTCGAAGTATAATTCTGCTAATAAGGTGTTTATCAATAGGGTGTTTTCTCTTAATTAATTATGATATTGAGCAGGGCACAAGAGTTTTATAGTAATTTAAACTCTTCAAATCTAAATTTTAGGATAATTAACACAAGTATGGGGTATAGTCTAAGAGTTGTTATGAGCGAATAATACTACGTGCAATAAATAATATTGTAGTTGTTTACGTTGTATTAGAGTGTTGGATGTTGATTATCAGAATATTGTTATTGGTAAACTTACTAGGTATATGCGTTGAATTTGTTGGTTGTTTTTTTGATAAATATTTACATTGCATTAATGAGGTTTAATATCTCAGACTCAAATTTTATTAACTCTTTAACTAAAATCATTATTCATGAAATTCCCATAAGAAATAACATTTATACATGTCTGCCGAAAGGCAGGTCAACCGGATGAATATATATGGGGATAACATGTTTGTCACGCAGAAGGCGTGATGACCGTTAAAAAACAAATCAATAAACACATGAAAAATCTTTTGTTATTACTGCTTGCTCTGCAGGTATCTCTGGTGTCGTTCGGCCAGAAAAAGAAAAAGGTAGAAGTTGATGTCCAATACATCAAAACTCCAAAGTTATATATGCCCGGAATTAAAAGTTATGCAATTATATATGACGATACTAAATTAGAAAAGGTGTTGTCTGCTAACGAGAAAGAGTATTCCACATATTTGTTTAGATACCGCCTAAACAAATACTCCATAAAAGGCTTAGCATCTATCAGCAGTATGAAATATGATGCTGAAAATCCTGATATAACAATTACTGTTATTTCTGATACGCCAAAATTAGATATGCAATATCAGATAAAGGATGTAAGTAGATACAACGGCCCTGATTACAGAGCATGTTATTATATCAACTCAGACTGGAAAGTTAAAATAGAAGGTAAATACAATGCTGAATTCAATTTAATTGATGAGCCTATAGAGATTGTTTACCCTGTTATTAATCCGGAAAACCACACTCCTATAAAGGATAAAGCTATTACGGAAAACCTGATGTCGAAGGTAGAAGATTCTAAAATTATAAACATAGCCAATACTGCTTTCATTAATAAGGTTATAGAAGAACTTTCCAATAATGTAAGCCACGGATTTGGATATGAAAAACACAAGAGCGAAATAGTTATTAAGGGCTTTAAATCCTCAAAAAAACATGATATGTCGGAATGGGAAAAAATTACTCCTGAGGCAGAAAAGATGTTAAACGAGATAAGTGCCGGAAACTCTCCTGAAAAGGTTTATGAAAAATATAAATATATATTCGATTTCTGGAAAGCACAGTTCGATATAGAGATAATTAAACCGCATAAAGAGCAAAATTCCAGAATTTTAGGAGCATCAAGTTCTAACATATGTAATATTCTTACATTAATTAAGGCTGACGAAGTTAAAGAAGAATATATAGATTACTGGAAGAACTACTTTGTATATAAGCCGGAAGAAGTAAAATTTGTTTATGAAATGAAAGAGCGTTACGAAGCGAATAAGAATAATTCTGAAGCTAATTATAAACAGCTAAAAAAGGCCCTTATACTCTCCCGTAAATTCAGGAATAGATATCCGGTAACTTATACTGACAAGAAAGGGAAGGTACACGAGGGAATAATAAGTTTGCCAAGCAGATATTTCTTTAATCCAAGCGAAAGCTCTTCCGATTTTTCATTGTTCAGTTTAGAAAAACTGTATGAAACGGGTAACGTAACAAACGACAAGGCATTAGTGAATCTAAAAAATGTAAAATCATATAAGATTTTTGATGTTGAGTACAGATATGGTAAATATTATGATCCTACAGCAATAGGCCTGCCTTATAAAGGGTTTTATGAGGTTGTTTCTGATGGTAAAATTACTTTAAGTAAAATGTATTTGACTCCTGTAACAGATGTTAAACATGATATAATAGGGGGAGATAATGTTTACAAGAATATTCTGGATTCGTATTTTGATCCGCAATATTTCTTAAGAGTAGATGAAAAGAGCACTTTGATATTCAATTACAAAAGGTTGTCAGACGATCTGCAGGATTGTCAAACAGTAGCCGATAAAATTAAATCAGGGTTTTATGGCAATAGCAAAATTGAGGAAAAAGAATCAGGTCTGGGTAAATTACTGCAAAAAGGGGGACATGATAGAATAGAAGAAGAGGTTGTGATGAAGATAGTTTCAGATTATAATACTTTGATGAAGTAATCTTCCAATCATAATTATCTATAGATAAAATGCTATAATACCAATTTGATTTTTAATTGGTATTATAGCATTTTTTTATTGCTTATATCTGATGTTGAAAACGCCTATGTTGTAAAAGACGATATAGAGATAGGTTCCGGTAAAAATATATCCCTTTGGATATTGGGCTTTTTGTATTAAAAAAAATCAATAACTTCACCGCTATTCATAGATTTTAAATTTTCTCCCAATTTATTTTTTAGATTGATGAAATTTTCCTCTCCGGTACAATGTCCGGTGTAAAATGGAACATCAAATTTTTCAATTGCCCTTACAAGGTCGTCTAAATATTTCGGACTTTCTGCATTTTTACCTTTACTACTCAAGTGAAAACCTCCTAAAACGGCTTCGATTTTTGAGTGACTTAAATATTCTTCGGCTCTGTTTACCATATTAATTACCCCCGAATGCGAACATGCAGTAAAAACAATGTTCTTATCGTTTTCGGAAATTACCAGCAATATTTCGTGCTCAAATTTATCATTAACAAGTTCTCCGTTTTGTTTCTCGAATAATAGCTTATTTCCTTTTGGCAGGGGGAAATCTTTAGGGAAACCGCTTAACACCTGTACTCCTTCTGTTATTACAGCATCATCATCAATTAGCGATATCCTGTCAATATTTTCATTAATAACTTCCTTGTCGATACCTATATAGCGGGGATTTCCTTTCGATGCAGAGTAATATTCGCCCAATGCCTTGCGGTGCATATATACCTCAGCTTTTTTATTCAACCTGAAAAACTCTTTCAGCCCGCCTCCGTGATCGTAATGCCCGTGCGAAATTATCAGATAATCAACTTCCGATAAGTCGATTCCCATTTTTTCGGCATTACGACTAAACATATCAGTTTGTCCGGTATCGAATAATATTTTAGTATTATTGAGTTCTATATGAACACTTAAGCCGTGTTCCCCTTCTAATGTTTCTGAATTTAGACAGTTTCTACAAACTGAATTTTCTACAAGTACAGATACCTTCATTTATATTGTGTTTTGGTGGCAGGTAGTTAAATCTTAGACTTCCTTACCTGCTAATTCGTAATTTGGGGTTAAATAGAATACTTCAGTTACTTTTATTTCAATAACTCCCTTTACTATTTTTTGAGGTTTTATTTTTAAAATCCATTCTTTTCCGGCCTCAAAAATTTCGCCCTCGCTATAATGTTTGGCAATGCCTTTTATTTGGTATCCTGTTGAATCTTTCCACAGAGCAATTGATACTTTCCCATTTTGCTTTATATTTTCTAAAGTTTTATTGTGAAAAGTATCAATTGTTAAAATAGTATTGTTGTTTACTATTTTTTTCGACCCGATTGCCGATACGTTTGGTATTCCGTTATTATCGCTTGTAGCAATTGCCATTATCGGAACCTGTTTAAAAAGTTCCTTAATTTCGGGTGTAAGCATTTCCTTGTATGGTTTTCATTGTGCCTGTTATTTTAAAACAATCTTAATAAAAGCAAAATTAAAAGAAAGGCACAAGGCAAAAACTATTTAGAAACAGTTTCAGATATGATAGTATTACGAAGAATAGATTCTGTTTTTAAATGAGGTAAAGGCTAAGTAGCCTGTTTTTAATACTATTGCTATAGATGTTATTATCGTAGCCGATGGCTTTAAAAAGTTCTTTGTGAATTTCTATACTTATTTTATATATTCACGTTGAACTAAACCCATCCAAATATGCATCATTTCTATTGTAGTAAATGTGGGGCATTCAATTCAAAGACTGCTCACACATGCATTTCATGTGGCGAAATCATAAATTATTCACATTCTGATCTTCAGTCTCTTAAAGAAGAGATGATTGCACTTAAATCAGAATATGAATCGAAACTTGAAAATCTTCTCGATAAAATTGAATATTACAATAGCAGGGAAATTGAGAGAAAAAATACTGCGATAGAATCTGTTTTAGATACTTCTTCCGACGAAAATAAAGAAACAGTTGTTGAAAAAACATCATTTGAAGAAGAAAAAATAATAGAGAATTTTTCAGAAGAAACAATCAACAGGGCATCACTAAACTATGAGCCGGAAAATGATCCGGTTGAAGAAAATCACACTTTCAAGTCAGATATAGCTCAGGAAAGTCCGGTAATTTCAAATACTGAGTATACAATTCGAAAAGAGAGTAAATCGATACAGGAAATAGTAAAATCTATCCCGTTAATTTCTTTATTACTGGAAATAATAAGCGCTCCTCTTGCCGGTATTTGGGATTATGTAAAAAAGGTCTATACAGTTTATAAAGATAAAAATCAATTACCGGTATTTTTCATGACACTTGCCGGTGTTGGGGCATTGTTATTCGGATTTGGATATCTGATGCAGCTTTCGCTGGGGTATTTTGGTGAATTAAGCGAAATAGTGAAAATTTCTATCGGCTTTGCCAGTTCTTCGGCAATAGCTGTTTGGGCAACACAATTACATAAAAAAGAGGAGAAGTATAAAGAATTTAGTTCCGCATTAATTGGACTTGCAGTAGCATTGAACTATCTGTTTATTTATTTCCTCGCAAATATGTCAAATACTAATTCTGTATTTTCATCAGCTGTAACAGGGTTTATACTGATTGGTGTAAATACTGTTTTTGCCATATTCTTTGCTCTTCGCTACGAAACTAAAGTTGTTGCTGTTCTAAGTTTGCTGGGAGGTGCATTTGCTCCTTTTTACCTGAATAGTGATGGGGGTTCAATTACATATTTCGCATACCTATGGATGTTGAGTATATCTTCGATTTATATAGCAAATAAAATTAAGTGGAAAACACTTGGGGTAATTACCTTTATTACATCATCCTCAATAATAGAAATGGCTGTTTATAATAGCCTCAATTCTTTTTCCTTAGTAGAGTATACCATATTATTCCATGCCTTTGCTTATCTGTTTATCTGGGTGGCGATGTTTAAGGGTAGGAAAATTTCATCTTCTCCGGGCAAAGTATCAGTGATTTTACTTGCAGCAAATATTAGTATTTTCCTTATTAACCTTTATTATCTGTTCAGCAATTCAGAATATTACACTGCACTTGGAGCTGTTTATATCGTAAATGCATTGCTGTTCTTCCCTGTGTTATGGATGTTGAACAAAGATTTAAATAAACCTGTTAAATTATTGCTCCTGGTAATTGCCGGCACCTTTGTTGCCCTGGCAATCCCGGCACTGTTTAATGAGCATTTGATGGGATTATTCTGGTCGGTAGAAGCTCTTGGTCTTATTTATCTCGGCTTTAGCTTTTCCATTCCATCGGTACGAAAAGAAGGTTACATCCTTTTGGCGCTTGCCATTTTCAAAATATTGCTCACTTTCGATGGTTTTTGGTTTATAGCTAACGAAGGAGCCCTTCTCACAGGAGCTTATTACAATTCGCTTGTTTTGGGGATTATCACTCTGTCACTAGTATTCCTGCTGAAAAAATTTAAAACTGAAAATCTGGATTTCGAAAATAAGCTTTCGGTAATTTTTAGAAATTTCGGAAGTGTTTGGTTTGTGTCTGTGTACATAATTACGGTGAGTTTTTATACCTATAACTGGCTCGCATTCGCTATGATTCCGGCTGCTTTTGCGGTAATAAGTACAGCTTATTCTTTAAAGCTGAAATTTAGCCGCATATTTGGGTATATAGTATTTTCTTTCAGTGTTATTTACTCATCGATTATTGCATCTGTCGATATTTTTGAATTATGGGATAGTTCAATCTTCTCTGTTGGATATGCAAATTTAGTCGGGATTGGAGGATATTTAATTGCTCTTCAATTTTTGCTGTATAAACTACATTCAAAACGATCGGACCTTTTTGAAAAAGAGATAAAATTATATCTGAATAATATCTACGAAATAATTTCTGTATGGTTTACGGTTCTGTTTCTTGTTACCGGTTTTTATACCATAGGGAACTATACTTTTTCAATAGCTGTTATCCCTATGTTTGCTTTGATATATTGGGGAAATAAAAGGAAACTTCTTTATACCGAATATATAGGTTTATTGGCCTATAGCCTTATAATATTATTGGGAATATCAATTTCTGTTGCAGAGGTTGATACCCTGAGATTCTCTAAACAATTATTATGGGGAAAAATGTCAATATTGGAGGTCTTATTTGTTATGTGGGCTTTAAAGTCATTTTACGAAAAAATACTTCACGTAAAACCGCGAAACAGGAATCTTAATTTTATTAGAGAAGTATTTTACTGGATTATTCCATTGACTATTATCTCTCCTGTACGACATAATTTTCCGGAGTTACTGCCGGCAGCATTATGGGGTTCTGTATTAATTTCATTTGTAATTTATGAAATTACGAAACGGAAATCTTTGATCACAGAATTTACAATTCTTACAATAATAGCAGCAACAATGGGACTTATCTCCGATTATTATTACTATGCTGTTCCAGTATCTTTAGTGGTTCTTACTATTGTGTTTATCAGAAAGGATGGGTTTAAAAAGGAGTTATCATTAAAGTCTGAATTTGCACATATCTTTAATCATGCATTATATTACATAGGAGCCGGAATTTTTGTGATTTCATCTGATGTTTTTGATAGTACTTCTAATGGGTTAATAATTACATCTCTATATTTATCTAACCTTGTTTTATTTCGAAAACGAATTATTATTCCATTAAATAATTATCTGGTTGCATTTTGGATTTCATTGCTTTTGTCGGCATCTGTTCTTGTTCTAAAATACGATGAGGGAGGTACAGGGAATCAAATTCTATCACTAATAACTCTTATTCCTTTCGGGATAATCCTGTATGGTAAAAACACCATCTATTCTGATAAAAGACAAACAATATGGATCTACCTGATAGTTGTACTACATGTTTTATTACTGTTGAGCTATAGTTTAACACTGGGAGAATCGCAGTTGACTATAGTATTGATAATTCACGCTATAATTCTTTTATTCAATTCGATGAAAAAACATTTTAAATCACTTGTTTGGTTGAGTGTAGCATTTTTCGGAATTGCGGTAGTTAAATTATTTATCTGGGATATTGCTCATTTTACAATGCTTCAAAAAGTAATAGTCTTTATTGTGATTGGGGCCTTGCTGATCGGAGCATCCTTTATGTATGTGAAATTGAAAGAAAAATTTGAAGAAATAGAGTAAAGCCGATTGCAATAACTAATCACTTATTGTTTATTATTGCCGGCATTAAATTTATAGTTTTGTCAACACCTAATTTTTTTTGAATGAGTAGTCCCTTATACATTTTTGGTATTTTGTTTGTTTTTTTAGTCGTTTTGTGGAATAGGTTAAAGTCAAAAGGATGGAAAGAGCCGAAAAGTGTATTCCCCCCGGGCTGGCGTATAATATTAGTTGAGAAAGTAGTTTTTTATAATTCTTTAACTGCCAACGAAAAGGAGTTATTTGAGTTTAAAATACAAGAGTTTCTTATTAACGTAAGAATTACCGGAATAAGGACGGGTGTAAGTGAAGAAGACATGGTTCTGATTGCTTCGAGTGCAGTAATTCCAATTTTCAGTTTTCCCGAGTGGAAATATCTGAATCTTAATGAAGTCCTTCTTTATCCAAAAAGTTTCGATTTAAATTTCAACACAAAATCGAATAAAATTCATGTTTTGGGAGTTGTAGGAGATGGTTTTTTGGAGGGCAAAATGGCTTTGTCGAAAAAAGCCCTGCATCTTGGCTTTGAGAATGAATCCGATAAAAGAAATACTGCTATTCATGAGTTTGTTCATTTAATTGACAAGCTTGACGGTAATGTTGACGGATTACCTGCCTTGTTAATGGAAAAGCAATATGTTTTGCCCTGGTTAGATCTTATCAATACCAAAATAAATGATATCAGATCCAACAAATCAGACATAAGAGATTATGGAGCTACAAATCAACAGGAATTCTTTGCAGTAGCAAGCGAATATTTTTTCGAACGCCCTAAATTGCTTTCGCAGAAACACCCCGAACTTTACAGTAATCTGGAACAGATTTTCAGGCACGATACCAAAGGCAGGAATTTTAAGAGAACAAATTCACGAATTGGCCGTAACGATAAGTGTCCTTGTGGAAGCGGATTAAAATTTAAGCATTGTTGTGGTAAAGTTCACTACAGTTAATACTATTTCTTAATAATTATCCTCAAAGCCTCTTTCCTGCTTAAAGGGGCTAATTCTGTTTTGTCACAGAACTCTACTACCCAATGGGAATTTACTTTTCCATATTCCCTGAGTATCCATCCAATAGCTTTGTTGATAAAAAACTCCCGAGACCCTTGAAGTTTTTCTATTATCATAGTCAAAAGTTCGTTGTCTAATCCATCTTTATACTTTAACTGAAACAATACAGCCGATCTCTGCAGCCAGATGTTACCCGAAGCAAGCCATTTTTCTACATATTCGTTTCTATTACCCGGATACATTTTAAAGTATTCGCCCATCAGACTTGGAGAGATAAAATCGATTGAATCCCACCACGATTTATTGACAACCATAAACTCAAAGAGCTCAATATCTTTCTCTTCAAATTGTTTTTTATACTTGAAGAGTAATTCCATTGCGAAATATTGAAATTCGCGTTGAGGTTTATCCCAAAGAGATTTAACTAATTGTTCTAAATCCTTCTTGAGAGGGAGGCTATTTTTTGCTAAAAATGGCTTTTGCAGCTCTCTTCTCTCCGGTGATTTTATACCGAAAAATTCGGATCTGTTTTTCATATATGCTTTTTGTCCTGCGGCAATATCAACATTTCTGTTTTCGTTAAAAACATATTCTATTTCATTTAATATGTTGTCCATAATTAAAAAAATATAAGTCTCACCCGTTAAAGATAGCACTATTATAATTTATTTTGTATTAAATAATAGCCAGGATAAATGTACCCCCGATACACCATAGCTAAACACCTTATTCGCTGACAAAAATCATAGAATAGTGTGTTTCACACGTAATCCTTTTTTCTACTTTTATTCCGTTAAAATCAAGAGAACTAATAATTTTATTATGACAGGTCAAAAAGGACTATTTAAAACTTCGGTCGCCCGAAAAAACCTTATGGCGATCACGGGATTGTTCACGGCATTTTTCCTTATCATTCACTTGGCAGGAAACTTGGTCCTAATTATTCCGGATTCTTATTTTCCAATTGAGTTTTGGGGAAATGTGGCTAGTGCTCACGATATGTATAATGCATATTCACACTTTTTGGTGCACTTCTGGCCAATTACAGTAATAGCTTGGATTCTTTACGCTTCTATTGCAATACATGCAATCGATGCTTTGTTGTTGACATTGAACAACAGAAAAGCGGCTGGATCAAAGTATGTTAAATTCAATAACTCAGGCAGTACATGGCAGTCTAGAAACATGGGGATTTTAGGATCTATCCTATTAATCTTTATTATTCTGCACATGGCTCAATTCTGGTTACAGTACAAAGTACTTGGAACGAGAGAAGACATCTATGAGTTAGTTATTGAAACATTCCATGTTTGGTGGTACGTAGTTATTTACGTAGTATCAATCACAGTGTTAGGCTTTCACCTTTCGCACGGGATAGATGCTGCATTCCGTTCATTAGGAGTTTACAGTACCAGAGGAATGAAATTTGCTAAATGCTTTGCTAAGTTCTTTGCTGTGATACTTTCTGTATTATATGCAATAATTCCGATTTTAGTTTATTTCAACGTAGTTTAATTTTTCAGGTCATAGGTGTTAGATCATAGTTGTTATGCTATGAACTTTGAACTATGAACTTTGAACTAAAAAAGATAAAAAATATGGCTTTAGATGCTAAAATTCCAGAAGGGCCTTTAAAAGATAAGTGGAGTAATTACAAAGCTAAAACAAGAATTGTAAACCCTGCTAACCGTAAAAAGATTGATCTAATCGTTGTTGGTGCCGGACTTTCAGGTGGTGGAGCTGCTGCTTCGCTTGCCGAAATGGGCTACAACGTGAAGGTATTCTTTTTTCAGGATACGGCTCGTCGCTCGCATTCAGTTGCAGCGCAAGGTGGTGTGAATGCTGCCAAAAACTATCGCAATGATGGCGATAACGTTTATAGAATGTTCTACGATACCATAAAAGGTGGTGATTTCCGTTCGCGTGAAGCAAATGTACACCGTATGGCAGAATGTTCGGTAGAATTAATCGACCATATGGTTGCTCAGGGAGTACCATTCGGACGTGAGTACAGTGGATACTTAAACAACCGTTCTTTCGGTGGGGTTCTTGTATCGCGTACTTTCTATGCCCGTGGACAAACCGGACAACAATTATTGCTTGCTACTTATCAGGCAATGATGCACCAGGTAAAAAAGGGAACTCTTAAGCAGTTCAACCGTCACGAAATGCTTGATCTTGTAATGATCGACGGTAAAGCCCGTGGTATTATTGCACGTAACCTTGTTACCGGAGAAATTGAGCGTCATGCTGCTCATGCTGTAGTTCTTGGAACTGGCGGATTCGGTAAAATATATTACCTTTCTACATTAGCTATGAACTCAAACGGTTCTGCTACGTGGAGAGCACATAAAAAAGGAGCATATTTTGCAAACCCTTCATGGACACAAATTCACCCGACTGCATTGCCTCAGGCAGGAGATCACCAGTCAAAATTAACTTTGATGTCGGAATCTCTTCGTAATGACGGACGTATTTGGGTTCCAAAAAATAAAGATGACGACAGACTTCCGGGAGATATTCCTGCTGTAGACAGAGATTACTATTTGGAGCGAAGATACCCTGCATTTGGTAACCTTGTTCCCCGTGATGTTGCATCGCGCGCAGCGAAAGAGCGTATGGATGCCGGATATGGAGTTGGATCAATGAAAAATGCGGTTTATCTTGATTTTAAAACTGCCATTGAAAGATTAGGAGAAGATACAATTAGAGAGCGTTACGGTAACTTGTTTACAATGTACCGTAAAATTACCGGTATTGATGCTTATAAAGAGCCGATGAAGATTTCTCCTGCTGCTCACTTCTCTATGGGTGGACTTTGGGTAGATTACGAACTTCAAACTACTATACCGGGATTATTTGCAGTTGGAGAGGCAAACTTTGCCGATCACGGAGCAAACCGTTTGGGGGCAAACTCATTGTTACAGGCTTCTGTTGACGGTAACTTCGTGTTACCAAATACTATTCCTAACTATTTGGCCGATGAAATTCGTACAGGTCCTATATCTACTGATCATCCTGAATTTGCAAAGGCTGAAAAAGATGTTAAGGATCTGGTTGAAAAAATACTTAGTATTAAAGGAGATATGCCTGTTGACCAGATTCACCGTCGTTTAGGAAAGATTATGTTCAAAGAGGTAGCAATGTCTCGTAACGAAAAAGGATTGAAATGGGCTATTGAGGAAATCAAAAAGCTTAAAGAAGAATTCTGGAGTAATGTTGCTGTACCGGGTGATGCGAATGGATCAAATGCTGAATTAGAAAAAGCAGGACGTTTGGCCGACTACCTGGAAATTGCCCAGTTAATGGCTCTTGATGCACTTGACCGTAACGAAAGTTGTGGGGCTCACTTCCGCGAGGAATTCCAGAGCGAAGAAGGTGAAGCTGTTCGTAAAGATGATGAGTACATGTATTCTGCTGCCTGGGAATGGACAGGTGGAGAAGACTGGAAACTTCACAAAGAAGAGCTTGAGTTCAAGGACATTAAAGTAGTTGTTCGTTCTTACAAGTAATGGTCTAATTCAAAAGAAGAAAAAGAAATGAAAATTCATTTAAAAATATGGCGTCAGGATAGTGCCAATGTTCAAGGAAAAATGGTTGATTACGACCTGGATAACCTTAGTCCTGATATGTCTTTCCTTGAGATGCTTGATTATCTGAACGAGCAATTGGCTGCTAAAGGTGAACGTACTGTAGAGTTCGACCACGATTGTCGTGAAGGAATTTGTGGTCAGTGTGCTTTGGTGATTAACGGACAGCCTCACGGACCCGAAGATCATTATACAACTTGTCAGACACACCTGCGTACTTTCAAAGACGGAGATACAATTTATATTGAGCCATTCCGTGCAAAAGCATTCCCTGTTATCCGCGATTTGAAAGTGGATAGAGGATCATTCGACAGAATTATCCAGGCAGGTGGTTATATCTCTGCTATGACCGGTAGAGCGCCCGAAGCAAACTCAATTCCAGTTCACCACCATATTGCAGAAAGTGCTTTCGACAGTGCTGCATGTATCGGTTGTGGGGCTTGTGTTGCAGCGTGTAAAAACTCATCTGCAGCCTTGTTTACATCTGCTAAAATATCTCACCTGGTGAAATTACCACAGGGTCAGGTTGAGCGTTCAGAACGTGTAGTTATGATGGTTAATCAGCACGATGACGAAGGATTCGGATCTTGTACTCATACAGGAGAGTGTGCCGCAGTTTGTCCACAGGAAGTTGGTTTAGATAACATAGCTCGTATGAACTCTGAGTATAACAAAGCTGTTTGTGCTTTGGATCAATAGATAATAATACTCTATTATATTGAAAACCACCTCAGTGTTGAGGTGGTTTTTTTATG
>JBDLJM010000074.1 GCA_039714315.1 Bacteroidota bacterium
GATGGAACTCGCATATTATTATTCCCCTGTGTGAGAAAATTGATATTCATGCTCGTTTCATCACTTAATAGCTACTTTAAGTAAATAATATATTTTTATCTCCCATCTTTAAGCAGGATGAATTTTGATGTTTATTTGGTATTTAAACCAAATAAGAATTTATCTTTGCAGCCTGTTATAAAAAGTAAAAATTATTCTGATGAACATCTTGGTATTAGGCTCCGGAGGCAGAGAGCACGCAATTAGCTGGAAGCTATCACAAAGCTCAAAATTGTCTAAACTTTTTATTGCTCCTGGAAATGCAGGAACACATGATTTAGGTATAAATGTTGATATCTCAGTAAACGATTTTGATTCAATATCGAAATTTGTTATCGACAACAATATCGAAATGGTTATTGTTGGACCCGAGGATCCACTGGTTAACGGTGTTTACGATTACTTTAAGAATAATGAGCAACTAAAAGATGTTGCAGTGATTGGTCCATCTAAGGATGCGGCACAATTAGAGGGAAGCAAAGAGTTTGCTAAAGAATTTATGCAACGGCATAATATTCCAACGGCTGCTTATGAGAGTTTTACTGTAGATACTTTAGAAGAAGGATATAAGTTTTTAGAGTCTTTAACTCCTCCATTTGTATTAAAAGCTGATGGTTTGGCTGCAGGTAAGGGCGTTTTGATTTTAGATGATCTTGATGAAGCAAAAGCTGAGTTAAAAGCCATGTTGGCTGATTCTAAATTTGGAGCCGCTTCAAATAAGGTTGTCATTGAAGAATTTTTGGACGGAATAGAGCTTTCGGTTTTCGTAATTACTGATGGTAAAGATTACAAAATTCTTCCCAATGCCAAGGATTATAAAAGAATTGGAGAAGGTGATACGGGGTTGAATACAGGTGGAATGGGGGCAGTTTCCCCGGTACCATTTGCCGATGAAACTTTATTGAAAAAAATTGAAGACAGAATAGTAAAACCTACAATCGACGGATTCTCTAAAGATGGATTGGTCTATAAAGGTTTTGTATTTATTGGTTTGATAAAAGTGAACAACGAACCTTTGGTAATTGAGTATAATGTTAGAATGGGTGATCCTGAAACAGAGGTAGTGATGCCCCGAATAAAATCGGACTTGGTCGATCTTTTTGAAGGAGTTGCAACGGGTAGTCTGAAATCGAAAGAAATAGAAATAGACAGCCGATCGGCGTGTACAGTAATGATGGTTTCAGGAGGATATCCTGAAGATTATGAAAAAGGAAAAGAGATTTCGGGAATTGAGAATGTGAAAGATTCAATTGCTTTTCATGCAGGAACGAAGTTAATCGATGGAAAAACTGTAACTTCAGGAGGTAGAGTAATAGCTGTTACTTCGTATGCGGATAACTTCAAAGAGGCACTTAAGAAATCATATAAAAGTATAGAAGAGATTAGTTTCGACAAGCAAAACTATAGAAAAGACATAGGTTTTGATCTATAGATATAATCAACCAAAATAAAAAAGGGTCGTAATTTTAGTTACGACCCTTTTTTATTTTGGTTATTGAATGTATCTATTCTAGTACGTCATTTTTTCTGAACTTGTTGAGTTCTATCATCCAGTATAAAAAACCTGCAATTCCAATTACAATAAATATAATATTCGGTATATTTTCAAGAACAGGGAAAATCTTAAAAGTTGTGGTGAAAAAATCACCCAGTCCAATCCAAAAGTCAGTCATAGTGTTTTTTTGTTTTTAGTGATGTATATCACAAAATAAAGAAATAAAATTCATGTTAGCAAGGTTTTTATACTTTGATAGCATTTGAATTTAAGGAGGAAGTATTTTTATCGGGTTTTTTGTAAAATACTGAATAGTAGAGGTTTATTGAATGGGGGATAGTGAGAGTTTGTCATTTAAGTTATATATAACATCTTTACTTTCATATATTTGCACCGGTTTAAAAAAATTGCACCAAATTGTTAAGGTCTGTTAGCAATTAAGGAGTTTATTTGCATTAAATCAAAAAAGTGTAATTTTGCACTATTGTACCTTGTTGCCTAATATATTGGAACAGGTAATAAATCATCAAAATTGAAAAGTATGTCTGAAAAGATAAAAGGTTTTTCAAAGCTATCGAAGACAGGAAAAATACAGTGGTTAGCGAATACACATTTCGACGAACCGGAAAAAGCGTCCAAAATACTGGAACAATATTGGAATGAAGATCAGGGAGTTCAAAAACTCCATGATGAATTTTCGGAAAATACTGTCTCAAACTTTTATATGCCTTTTGGTATTGCACCAAACTTTTTGATAAATGGCAAAATGTATGCTGTTCCTATGGCTATCGAAGAAAGTTCGGTGGTTGCTGCATCGGCAAAATCAGCTTCGTTCTGGTTAGAAAGAGGAGGTTTCAAGGCTGAAGTTATATCTACAAAGAAAATAGGACACGTTCATTTTATATACAAAGGGGAAGAAGAGAAATTTGTAAAATTCTTCAAAAAGAATAAATCTAAGTTTTACAAGGATACAGAATCCATTACAAAAAATATGCGTAATCGCGGGGGTGGAATTTTAGATATTCGGTTAAAAAATAAAACTGTATTAGAGGATGGATACTATCAGCTTGAGGCTGATTTTGACACCAGAGATTCAATGGGAGCTAATTTTATTAATTCCTGTCTCGAACAGTTCTCACAAACTTTGGAAAGAGAAATATCTTTAGATTCATCTTTTAGTAAAGATGAACAGGATATACAGATAGTAATGAGTATTCTGTCTAATTATACACCCGAGTGTATAGTTCGTTCGGAGGTTAGTTGTAAAGTTGAAGATCTTGTTGACGGAAGTGGAATTTCACCGGATGAATTTACGGAGAAATTTTCGCGTGCTGTTCACATTGCGGAACATGAGCCATATAGAGCTACAACTCATAATAAAGGAATCATGAATGGAGTAGATGCTGTGATAATAGCCACGGGAAATGATTTTCGCGCTATTGAAGCTGCTGCTCATACATATGCATCAAAGGACGGACGTTATGGAAGTCTGTCGCATGTGGAGGTCAAAAATGGAATTTTCCGCTTTTGGATTGATTTACCTCTTGCACTTGGTACGGTTGGAGGATTAACGGGGCTTCATCCACTTGTGAAATTTGCCCATGAGCTTCTTGGAAATCCTGATGCGGAGGAATTGATGATGATTGCTGCAACAGTTGGACTCGCTCAGAATTTTGGAGCTTTACGGTCGCTTACAACAACCGGTATTCAAAAAGGGCATATGAAAATGCACTTGTTTAATATATTGAATCAGCTCGATGCCACTGAGGATGAGAAGAGATATTTTGTAGAATTTTTTAAGGCAAAAACAGTTAGCCACAGCGCAGTTGTTGAAGAGTTTCACAGATTAAGAGGGATTCCTATGCAAGATATTATAAAAGCAAAGAAGTAAGTCCTTACAGGTTAACTTATATACCGAAATGCCTCAACCCGAAAAGAAAATCTACCGAAGCAATGGTAAGTTATTGATCAGTTCCGAATATTTGGTTTTAGACGGAGCTGAAGCTTTGGCTTTGCCAACTAAAAGAGGTCAGACATTGGCTGTTTCTAAAACTGAAACAGAAAACATTATCTGGAAGAGTTATACGGTAGATGATGATTTGTGGTTTGAATGTGTTTTTGATAACAATTTCACTCCAATTACTTATTCCGATAAAAATACGGCAGATGTACTTTCTACTTTTCTGAGGATTGCTTTAAGCCTCAATCCTGATTTTTTGAATGTGGCCAGGGGAAGTATGGTTGAAACTCATTTGGAATTTCATCGATCATGGGGGCTGGGAAGTAGTTCAACCCTTATTAGTAATATTGCACAGTGGGCAAAAGTTGATCCATTTGTTCTTCAGCAGGAAAGCTTCCCGGGTTCAGGATATGATATTGCATGTGCTTTGAGTAATAAGCCCATTGTATATCAAATTAAGAACAAAGAAGCCAGTTATGTGACTTTAAAATTCCACCCTTCATTTTCAGGTGAAATTTTCTTTATTCACCTGAATAAGAAGCAAAATTCACGGGAAGGAATTAATATATACCGGGAGTTTAAAGGCGACATAGAAACTAAAATATTATTGGCAAACGATTTCACAAAAGACTTTGTGGAGTGCGAAGATACAGATAGTTTCCGCAGGCTTATGGCTAAGCATGAATCTCTTATTTCCGAAATTATTGATCAGTTACCGGTTAAACAAAAATTGTTTCCCGATTTTAAGGGAAGCGTGAAGAGTCTTGGAGCATGGGGAGGTGATTTTGTCATGGCTGTTGGGAAAAATACAGAGAATTACTTCAAAAACAAAGGTTATAATACAGTTATCCCTTATGATAAAATGGTATTATAGAAATTTAATATATTGCATTGTATATAGTATTGATCTCATTTATCCGTAATCATGAGATATTCATAAGTCAAATGATAATGGCAGTGTTTAATTTACGTAGAAAAATAATCTGAAATTGAAAAAGTATCTGTTAATTGTATTGACGTTAATAGTAAACGTTGTGTTTTCTCAAAAAATAGAACATATAGATCCGGAGCAGGAAAAAATAAGGGATTTAGTGTTCCCTCACGCGGTGATGGCTCACCGTGGTACTACTTATTGGGCCCCGGAAGAGACTGAGTCGGCTTATAGATGGGCAAGAAATATTGGGGCAGATTATCTTGAAGTTGATATTCAGCGGACAAGTGATGGAGTTATGATTGCACTTCACGATGATGATCTTAAACGTACAACAGATGTAGAAGAACTATTCTTAAGGGAGAATTCCAGTAATTATTCTGCCGGAGAATATAGTTACGAAGACCTGATGAAACTGGATGCAGGTTCCTGGTTTAATAAAGTTAATGCCGGTAGAGCGCGGAAAAGTTTTTCAAAAAGTGCTGAGGTGATAGAGGTTGATTCAAAGGCTTATACATTTGGAAAGTTACTTGCTAACGGTGATATTCAGGGTCGGGAAAAATATGAATATACCGATGATAGCGGATTGTCTGTTGATAAGGTGTATATCGGAGGAAAACAATACATCTCAACACTCGAAGACGTTTTAATGATTTCTAAAGGTTGGATGATTGCAAGAAATAGCAAGGGAGAGCGTTTATATAAAAAAGTGAAGGTCAATAGAGAGATTGAATCAGGAGAAGCATTGGTTAGGTATCAATTTTTCTATGTGAAAGATCCTAATGATAATGGAAACCGCCCCGGAGTATATATCGAAACTAAAGAGCCAAAACACTATGATAATATCGAGACACAACTATATGAATCGTTAACCCGTTACGGTTGGAATGTGTTATTGGAGCCGGAGGATGATAATTCATTTTTTATAAACTCCTTGGTAAACACCGGAAATACTAATGGAAAAATTGTACTTCAAACTTTTTCTCCCAAAAGCCTTGAAAAATTAAGACAGACCTTTTTGGGGAAAATACCTTGTACATTTTTGTTGTGGAAAGGAGATCCGAATATGCCTGATGACACTGATTCTTCATATATAGCGAATATAAATTTTGCAGTTAGAAATAAGGCAAATTTTATAGGGCCGTCTATTGCAGGCCCTCCTAATAATTTTGATGAGTTATTGAGTAAGCATCAGGCTAGAATGATACGTAAAAGTGGAATGAAGGTACATGCATATTCTTTCGATACGGAGGAACAATACCATATATATTTTTCCAAGGCTTATAGGAGGAGGTGGAGAAAAACGCGAACGGATGCTATTTTTACCAACAGGGCAGAACTGACTATTAATACATTTATAGACCTGGGTGTATATCCATTTGAAAGAAATAAAGTTGATGCCTTAATGGTTCTTGAGCAGCTGAATTATAGAAAATAAATTTAAAGCTGCAGACCTCCCATTTAAACTATTTTTCATTATTAGGAAGTGATGGCAGTTTATCTTCAGAATAAAGCCACTCTTGAATTACCGTGTTGAGTTCTCCTTCTGATTCTTTATTGAGGTAATTAATAACATCTTCGGTTTCGATTGGCCCGCCGGAGAATTGGACTACGAAGGTTTTTAGTTTAGTGAAGAACTCTTCATCGCCAAAATACAATCTTAAATATTGTATAAATAATGCACCTCTTACACCTACAGAATAGTGATATTTATTGTTCCCTGGTTTTGCTAATTTGTACTTATAAGTTCTCTTTTCTTTCTGCTGTATAGTTTTAAGTGTTAAAAAGCCCTCAGGGGAAATGTAAAAAGTACCGGGATCCTGACTTTTAGCCCATTGCATTATTTTGTAGTAAGAATGTCCATCTTTGAAATATTCATCGATTTTGTGTCCAAATTCTTTCTCAAAACTATCACTTACTTTATCAGAGACTTTTGATGTATCTAGCGAAATTACTTTGAAAATGAGAGTAAGATCATCATCAGTGACAAGTTTGTTTTTTGAAAGTTTTCCAAAATCCTGTTGTACATAATGTAAATCATACTTATACATTGGGTTAAGATTCATGTTTTTCCAATCCGATATGCCCATAAATTTTTTTGTTTCCTCGTGTTTTGCATTTACCATGTTGAAAAATATTTCTTTGCCTTGGTTTTTTTCAATCCATAGCCACTCGAAATATGTAGATAGACCTTCTGTTATCCATTCATCATCCGAAGTTTTGGCGCTAATTTTGTCTCCAAACCATTGATGAACCAGTCCGTTGAGAATTTTAACATTCGCTTCTGTACTATCGAGAGTGTATAAATAAGGTACCGAGATTGTCCCTCTACTGTGAGATACTTTATTCTTTTGTGTGTTTTTTGTTATTATTACACTGAATCTTTTATGTGGATAACCACCTATTAATGAATCCAAAAATGATATCTGATTGGGGATTTTTTTTATTAAGTCGTTAAAAATTACCGTAGAGTCTATGGGAGTGTACTGCCGAATTGTGACTTTAGAAGAAATAGCACCTAAACCTCTTTTTGATTCTATATCGAATATAGAGTAATTTTTAAGCAGGTTTAATGTGAAGTTGCTGGGTGACGAAGTTGTCAGACTAATACAAACCGCATGTTGTTTATTGATATATTCCGGTTTTTCAAAGCTTGCTATTCTATAATCTTCGGGGAGAATAACATCTATCTTATATCTTGCTCTGTCACCTTCATCATAATTACAGGGATATAGTAAATAGTTTGGAATACCCGAAAAGTAAAAATTACTATTCGCTATTGTAGCATCCCACAGTTCTCCTATTTCCTTTGTGTTGTAGTAGCTTACTTCAACTTTAAAAAGCGCATTCTTTTTAATCGGCTTACCTGGGGTGATTAATAATTTATTTCCCTTTTCATATTTATATTCAGTAATCGTGTTATTTACTTTCAGAGAAATAATTTTATAGGAGTTGTGAAAGTCTAAATGAAAATTGGTCAGATTATCATTAGCTATGATTAAAATTTTAGATGAACCCCTTATAAGTTTTTTCTCGGGAATGATCTGAAAATCTAAATCATAACTTAGTACATTAATTTCTTTACCTGCATTATCTGTTTCTTCTTCGTTGTTAACCTCTAACGGATATTTCAAATTTAATCGATCAACAGTTAAAGCCAGACTAAGTGAATTAACGCACAAAAAAAGGGATATGATTGCCAGTATTTTTTTTAGGGTCATGGTACTTATGATTATGGTATCTAATTTAATCAATTAAAGTCGAAAAATCATCTTTGATAGGGGAGAATTGTTGTGATAAGGGCTTATAAATTGGAATAATCAAGTAAACATCAAAATGCACTTTGTATAAAATATAAAAGGAGCCTACAACAGCTCCTTTTAATTAACCCTAAAATTACAATGAAAAAACTACAACTTCCCTTTCGGGAGATACAAATGTGTAGAATTTTATTATTTCATACAATAGCATCGAGATAATAAACTTGAAGAATGTTGGATTTGTTTCATTGATATAACTGTCAATATTTCAAACACATAGACATATATATGTAGTTGATTTTGTTTTGTAGGTTATAATTCTTCTAAAATCATATAGTAGAATTCTTACAGCGAACATCTTGAATGTTATATGTTTGCAAAATTTTGGGTAAAAATATCTATAGTTTTATGTGCTTTATGATCAATTTTTCACATGGATCCGCTATTCAGATTTTATATATAAATTGCCATTTTGTTTTTAGATTAAGTTAAGTGTATGTTTTTTTTAGATAAAAGGCTTGTTTTTCCTCATCCGGATTATGCAAATGATGACGGTATTTTGGCTATTGGCGGAGATCTGAGTACCGAACGCTTATTGCTGGCATATCAAAATGGGATATTTCCCTGGTACGAAGAAATAGATCCTGAAATTTTGGAGGATGAGAATGAAAAATTTTCGGAAAAAGAAACAATTATATGGTGGAGCCCGGATCCGCGTATGGTGTTATACCCCGATAAGCTTAAAGTGTCGAAAAGTATGCGGAAATTATTGCGACAAAATAATTTTACGGTTACTGTAAACAAAGCTTTTGAAGATGTGATCGACAACTGTCAGCAAATATTTAGGACTGATCAGGAAAATACATGGATAACTAAAAATATGAAATCAGCCTATATCGAACTTCATAAGAAAGGGTTTGCACATTCTGTAGAAGTTTGGGAGGGTGATGAACTTGTAGGAGGATTATATGGAGTAAATGTTGGTAAAGTTTTTTGTGGAGAATCTATGTTTAGCAATAAGAGTAATACCTCGAAGCTTGCTTTTATTTATTTGGTTAGAGAGCTCGAAAAAAGGGATTATCATATGATCGATTGTCAGGTTTATACCGAACACCTTGAGAGTCTTGGAGCAGAAGAAATATCAAGGGAGAAATTTCTTAAGGAATTATATGAATTTAGAGACCATGAGGCCTGGAATTATAAATAACTGAAGTTTTCCATGTCTTTTTTTGGCGCTCTGTACCTAGGCATATTCACGTCTCGGATGGGAAATCCATGACCTGGGAAACTTCAATAAGTAACACGTATTAATTTTATGATATATAAACATGTGAACTACCTGAAATCACAATCAAGAGTGTGGTCATTCACCATTCCCGTTGCCTGCATGTGGGCATAAACAACAGTAGGGCCTACAAACTTAAATCCTCTTTTTTTTAGGTCTTTAGATACCCTGTCGGATAAAGGTGTGGTTGCAGGTACTTCATTAATATTTCTCCATTGATTTACTATCGGTTTATTGTCAACAAAAGCCCAGATATATTTATTAAAAGTTCCAAATTCCTCTCGTACTTTTATAAACGATTTTGCATTACTGATTGCGGCTCGTATTTTCAGTTTATTTCTAATAATGCCCGCATTGCTTATCAATTCTTCGTATTTACTTTCATCATATTTTGACACTTTTTCAAAATTAAAATTGTCGAAAGCTTTCCTGAAGTTCTCCCTTTTCTTTAAAACTGTAAGCCAGCTTAAACCTGCCTGAAATGTTTCTAAAATTAAAAATTCAAATAATTTGTCATCTTCATGTATAGGTTTTCCCCATTCATTATCGTGATAATCGATATAAATTTGATCTTTTGAAACCCACTCACATCTCTTTTTCATATTATTTTAGTATTTAAAGGGAATTTTAATAATACTACAATGTATTAAAATAATTACATTTGTAATTAATAAATAATGATAGATATTACCTTATATAAATATATAACATGACTGAAATAAGAGAATACATTGAGAAAAATAAGGATAGATTTCTAGAAGAACTCTTCGATCTTATAAAAATACCATCAATTAGTGCTGATCCTGCCCATGTTGAGGATATGGTTAAAACAGCTGAGGAAGTGAAAAAGAGACTGGAGTTGGCTGGTGCCGATAATGTTGAAGTTTGTGAAACTCCGGGTTACCCGATTGTTTATGGTGAAAAAAATGTTGATGAAAATCTTCCAACAGTGCTTGTTTACGGCCATTATGATGTTCAACCCGTAGATCCTGTTGAATTGTGGGAGACGGACCCGTTCGAACCTATTATTAAGAAAACTGAATTGCATCCCGATGGAGCTATCTTCGGACGTGGTTCCAGTGATGATAAAGGTCAGATGTACATGCACGTAAAAGCCTTTGAAATAATGATGAATACTGATTCTTTACCATGTAATATTAAGTTTATGATAGAAGGTGAGGAAGAAGTTGGAAGTACAAGTCTCGGGTGGTTTGTTGAGAGGAACCATAAACGATTAAAGAATGATATTATTCTGATTTCAGATACGGGAATGATTTCAAACGCTCAACCATCAATAACTACCGGATTACGTGGACTGGCACATTTAGAAGTAGAAGTTACGGGACCGAATAGAGACCTTCACTCAGGTTTGTATGGAGGAGCAGTTGCAAACCCTATAAATATACTTTCTAAGATGATTTCTCAACTTCACGATGAGAATATGCATATTACCATTCCCGGATTTTATGACGGAGCTTTAGAGTTAAGCAATGAAGAGAGAGCAGAAATGGCAAAGGCGCCTTTTTCATTAGAAGAATACAAAAAGTCGCTTGATATAAATGATGTTCATGGAGAAAATGGATATACAACTTACGAAAGAGCCACAATACGCCCAACACTTGATGTTAATGGAATTTGGGGAGGCTATATTGGTGAAGGATCAAAAACAATTATCCCTTCGAAGGCCTCTGCAAAAATTTCAATGAGATTAGTGCCGGGTCAGGAACCCGAGAAAATAACTGAAATGTTTGCTGAGTATTTCAAAAGTTTAGCTCCTGATTCGGTTAAAGTTAATGTGAAAGGAAACAGAGGCGGATATGCTTATGTAACTCCGACTGATAATATTGGATATAAAGCCGCTGCCGCAGCCTTAAATGATTCTTTTGGTATAGAATCTATTCCGACAAAATCGGGAGGTAGTATTCCTATTGTTGCATTATTCGAAAAAGAACTTGAAAGTAAGTCAATTTTAATCGGTCTGGGATTAGATAGTGATGCTATACATTCACCTAACGAGCATTTTGGATTGTTTAATTACTTTAAGGGAATTGAAACTATACCAATGTTCTTTAAGCATTTTGTAGAGATGAGCAAAGCATAAGAAAAGTTTTTTTTCTTGAGAATGTTAATATATTAATGATTCTTCATAACGTAAGAAATCAGGAATGAATTTTATTGTAGGGCAATATTTAACATTGTTAGGTGTTGCCTTTTTCATGCCATTGGGCGTAAGTTATTTCTGTTTACTTTTTAGTATTGGTTAAATATTTACACATACATTGAAAGTGGAATTTTTATCCATACTATTTATAATGAGGTACACCGGGGAATAACTCCATCAGTTACACAATAAAATAACCTTAAAGCTTTAAGGAATTTAAAATTAAAAAAACAAGCTGAAACTAACTCTTTTGTTTAGATTTGTTATATAGTCAAAAAGAAAGAATGCCACAGGATTTATATAAAGCACCGGATTATTATCATCTTGATGATTTGTTAACTGAAGAACACAAGTTGATACGCGGTTCTGCCCGCGAATGGGTAAAAAAAGAGGTAACCCCGCAAATAGAGGAATATGCCCAAAAAGCAGAATTCCCAGCTTATTTAATTAAAGGATTAGGCGAAATAGGTGCATTTGGGCCTTATATACCTGAAGAATACGGTGGCTCCGGCTTAGATTATATTTCTTATGGACTATTGATGCAGGAAATAGAAAGAGGTGATTCGGGAATCCGTTCAACAGCATCAGTACAATCATCGCTGGTCATGTATCCGATATGGGCTTTTGGAACAGAAGAGCAAAAGCAAAAATATTTACCAAAATTAGCCACTGGAGAGTTAATGGGGTGTTTTGGTTTAACAGAACCCAATCACGGTTCAAACCCCGGTGGATTAACCACTCATTTCGAAGATAAAGGAGATCATTACCTTCTTAATGGTGCGAAAATGTGGATATCAAATGCACCATTTGCAGATATCGCTGTTGTGTGGGCTAAAAATGAAGAGGGACGAATTAAAGGATTGATTGTAGAAAGGGGGATGGATGGATTTACTACTCCTGAAACTCATAATAAGTGGTCGTTAAGGGCATCAGCAACAGGAGAATTAATATTTTCGGATGTGAAGGTTCCGAAGGAAAACCTGTTGACAGGGAAAGATGGTTTGCGAGCTCCGTTGATGTGTCTGGATTCTGCTAGATATGGAATTGCCTGGGGTGCTATTGGCGCAGCTATGGACTGTTATGACACTGCTCTTCGTTATTCGAAAGAAAGAACACAATTTGGGAAACCAATTGCTTCTTTTCAGCTGCAGCAGAAGAAGCTGGCAGAGATGATAACCGAGATTACAAAGGCACAGTTACTTACATGGAGGCTTGGAGTACTTAAAGATGAAGGAAGGGCAAGTTCTTCGCAAATTTCAATGGCAAAACGCAATAATGTAAATATGGCATTGGAAGTGGCAAGAGAGGCTCGTCAGATACTGGGAGCAATGGGGATTACAGGCGATTATTCTATAATGAGACATATGATGAACCTGGAATCAGTTGTTACTTACGAAGGTACTCATGATATTCATTTGTTGATAACAGGATTAGATATTACCGGAATTCCTGCCTTTAAATGATAAAGTATGTTGAAGGACTTTGTATGAAGAAAACATTTGTTAAAGTTCCGTTATTTTGGAATAGAACAATTAATGTTATAATTTACCGTTGATTAAATTATATTATTTTTGTTGAAATTTTCAGTTTAAAACATGACTCAGAATATAATTTTAGTTACTACAGATTTTACAAAGCAGGCAGATAATGCCCTTAAGCATGCATTTATTTTGAAAGAAAAAATAAATGGAAGAATAGTTCTGCTTCATATAGTTTCTTCTGAAAAAGAGCTGGAGCAAGCTCATCAAAAAATTCAAAAAGTAATAGAAGAAACTTACCAGAATTATGGTATTAAGTTAACTGAAATTATTAGAAGAGGTAATATTTTTGACGATATCGGAAAAGTTGCATCAGAGATAGGTGCAAAATTCGTGATAATGGGAACTCATGGAGTGTCGGGGTTACAGCATATTTTCGGGTCAAAAGCATTGAAGGTAATTTCAATGTCGAAGGTGCCGTTTATTTCTGTGACTAAAAAACCAAAGAAACACGGTTTAGACAAAATTGTAATGCCATTCAATTTCAGTAAAGAACCGTCGGCACTGTTGAGGTTGGCATCTGAACTGGCAAAATCATTTGATTCTGAAATCCATGTTATAGGATATGGTTTAAGCAAGAAAAATTCCGGTAAATATTTGAATAAGATAAGCGATTATTTAGATTCAAGTAAGATTTCGTATAAAATCGAAAAAAGAAGTTCTTCAGGTAATTTTGATATTGAGGTTCTGGATTACGCCAGAACTGTTGGTGCAGATTTGATTTCTATTTCTAATTTGCAGGAGAATGTATTTAATCTATTTGGAGGATTCGAGCAAAATGTAATCGCCAATAAGCAGGGAATTCCTGTGATGGTGGTTAATATAAATAGTTTTGGAATAAAATAATAAAATAGATATTTTGGAAATGAAAGTAAAATACCTGATTGTTTCTTTTTTACTGATAAGCTCTTTTGTAAGTGCTCAGTATAAAATTACTATGGAAGATATTTGGGGAGGTAAGTTTGGTGAAGAGTCAGTTGATGAAATCCATTCGATGAATAATGGTGAGCATTATACTGTATTAGAGTATGGCGATAATGGAACTTCAATCGGAAAATATTCTTATTCATCGTACAAGAAAGTATCAACAATTGTAGATGGGGCCGATTTGTCTGAAGCACCTTTTTTTACAGCTTATAAGTTTTCACCAAACGAGAAAGAAGTGTTGTTGGCTACTGAGGTAAGTCCAATTTACAGACATTCTTATACTGCTAAACACTACTTATATAATCTGGAGTCTAAAAACCTTAAGGAAATTTCGGGTGATGTAGAGCAGGAACCGGTTTTTTCGCCTGATGGTGAAAAGGTAGCTTATGTAAGGGATAATAATATTTACATCAAAAACCTTAGAAATAATATCGAAATTCAGGTTACCAGTGATGGAAAGAAAAACGAAATTATTAACGGGGTAACTGATTGGGTTTACGAAGAGGAATTTGCCTTTGTAAGAGCCTTTGAATGGTCGCCGGGTGGAAAATATATTGCTTATTTAAAATTTGACGAGACGGAAGTTCCTGAAATATCAATGAAGGTTTTTGGGATCAATCTTTATTGCGAAAAAATGGAGTTTAAATACCCAAAAGCAGGGGAGGAAAATTCAAAGGTTAGTTTGCATATATATTCTGTCGATGACAGAAAGAGTAAGGAAGTTTCTGTTTCGGTAGAAGGAGATTATTATATTCCGAAAATAAAATGGACCAGTCAAGATCATTTATTATCCTTTATTCTGCTGAATCGTCATCAAAATGATCTAAAATTAAATTTAGTCGATACCTATGGAATGGGAGTGAAGACTATCCTGAATGAAACATCCGACACTTATATTGACATGAGTGATGACCTGACATTTTTGAAAGATAATAGTTTCTTATGGACAAGTGAGCTAAACGGGTTTAATCATATTTATCATTACGATCCTGCGGGTAAATTAATAAATCAGGTAACAAATGGACCTTGGGAAGTAAGTAAATTCTATGGGTATAACGAAAAGGATAAACGACTGTTTTACCAGTCAACAGAGAAGTCATCGATAAACAGAGGAGTGTATTCTATAAAAATAAAAGGTAATCATAAGAGGGAACTTAGTGTTGATGACGGATATAATGATGCTAATTTCTCAAAAAAATTCAAGTATTATATTAATACATTTTCTGCTGCAAATACGCCAAGACAATTTACTTTAAATCATTCTAAAAATGGAAAAGTTATAAAGGTTATCCAGGATAATGATTCATTGAAAAGTACATTGTCTTCATATAAAATGTCTGAAAAAAAGTTCTTAACTATAAAGTCTAATGACGGTACAGAGTTGAATGCCTGGATGATAAAGCCATATAATTTTAATCCTACAGAAAAATATCCCGTATTGATGTATGTTTATGGAGGTCCCGGGTCTCAAACAGTACTGAATAAATGGGGTAGAGAAAATTATATGTGGTTTGAATTGCTTGCCCAAAAAGGATATATTGTTGTATCTGTTGATAATCGTGGTACCGGAGGTAAAGGTTCGGAATTCAAGAAGGTTACGTATAAGGAACTTGGTAAGATAGAAATTGAAGATCAAATCTCAGCAGCCGAATATCTTGGTAGTCTTCCTTATATAGATAAAGATCGTATTGGAATGTTTGGTTGGAGCTATGGAGGTTATATGTCTTCGCTCGCTATGACAAAAGGTGCTGATATATTTAAAGCCGGGATTGCAGTTGCTCCTGTAACAAACTGGAGATTCTACGATAGTGTTTATACCGAAAGGTACATGCAATTGCCGGAGGAGAATGCAGATGGGTATGATAATAATTCTCCAATTAATCATGTTTCGAAGTTGAAAGGATCGTATTTGTTGATTCACGGATCTTCTGATGATAATGTTCATTATCAGAATACAATGCGCATGGTAGAGGCATTAATAGAGGCAAATAAGCAATTCGAATTGTTTATTTACCC
>JBDLJM010000075.1 GCA_039714315.1 Bacteroidota bacterium
CATAAACTAGATTTTTTCACCTATATAAGTCACGAATTTAAAACTCCATTATCAATAGTAATTGCATCAATCGAAGAATTGATAAATAGTCCACATAAGCAAAATAAAGCTTTGGAGTATAAATCGATGATTCGAAAAAATGCATTCAGGCTTTTATCACTTATAAATCAGTTGATGGATTTTAGAAAAATCGAGAATGAACACTCTTCAATATCACTTAACAATGGTGATATAGTAAGCTTTGTAAAAAGTATATCAGATTCGTTTAATCCTCTTTTCGAACGTGAGAATATTATAAATGAATTCAATAGTAATAAGGACTCTTATGTGAGTTATTTTGATGAGGATAAGATTGAAAAAATAATAAGTAACATAATTAGTAATTCGTATAAAGCACTTGGGAATGTTGGAAAGATATCTATCAGCATAGAGATAAATGAATATGCAAAGGAAAATAAATACGACAATATATTTATTTCGAAAAGTGATATCACAATTACTATTAAAGATAATGGAAAGGGGATTGCTCCCGAAAATCTAACTAAACTCTTCGACCCATTTTATTCGGGAAATATGAAGGATAATTTTAATAGTGGTATTGGGCTTGCTCTTGTAAATAGTCTTGTTAAACTTCTTTATGGCGAAATAAAAGCAGATAGTATAGTTGGTGAAGGAAGTACATTTACCATAAAATTACCTCTATTCAAAAAACCTGACGACAAGTTTATAAGCAATGATAGTTTTATTGATTCTACCACAGGAGATAATTTAGAATTAATGATTTACGAAAACGAAGTTCCATTACTAAAGAACGAAGAAAAAGAAAAAAGCAAATCGGATCTGTTAATAGTAGAAGATAACAAAGAACTGTCGAAATTCCTGAAAGAACACTTTGCAAAATCATTTGAAGTTAGCGTAGTGGAAAATGGAAAAGATGCATTAATAAGAATAAAAAGATCGCATCCCGATATTATTATTAGCGATATTATGATGCCTGTGATGGATGGAAATGAACTTGTAAAAGAACTTAAATCGAATATCGAAACAAGTCATATTCCAATAATTTTACTTACTGCAAAATCGGGGATAGACTCCGAAATTGAAGGATTGGAAGGCGGTGCCGATGATTATATGAGTAAGCCTTTTAATCTGAAGGTTCTGGATCTTAAGGTGCGAAATATTCTAAAATCAATTGACAGCAACCGAAGACAATTCGAAAATTTTGAAGCTATTGAAGAGAGCACAACAGATCTTCACAATAAGGAGGCACAGTTTATAAGTGACCTGACAAACATAGTTAAAAATAATATAGATAAAACCGATTTCAATGTTAACGAACTTTGTAAAGAAGCTCTTATCAGCCGTACTCAACTTCATATGAAATTGAAAAAGGTTACAGGTATGAGTACCACCGAGTTCATTAAATCGATTAAAATGAATGAAGCTAAAAAAATGCTTTTAACAGGTAATTATTCTATTTCAGAAGTTTCGGTAATGGTTGGTTTTAATGATGCTAATTATTTCAGTAAATCGTTTAAGAAGGTATTTGAGAAATCGCCTTCGGAGTTTTTGAAGGATGTTTTACTAGATAAAGCTTAGTGTGAGAGTATAGGAAGACACCATTTCAGTTACACTCTGCGTAATGACCTTTGAAAAATACATTAGCGATTCAAACCTCAATATAACTTCCAAAAAGGAATAAATTTGATTTCGGTATCGTTTAGAGTGGTAATACTGTCCAAAGACAAATTAACAACTATTGCTTTTTTTGGTGCGTATTTATTGATAAAACTCCTGAATGATCGGGTTATTTTCATGTTTTTTAATTCTGAATATTTAACCTCAACAGGAATTATACCTTCTTCACCTTGTACTACAAAATCCACTTCTGCTTTGTCTTTAGTTCTCCAGAAATTAATTTTATACAGACCTATTTCATATTTTCCTCTCAGAAGATTATAAACGAGATTTTGAAATATCATACCGTCATTTTTCTGAGAACTAAAATTAGTCTTTGTAAAATTACATAGACCCAAATCATTAAAATATACAGTTGGCGATTTAGTTATTTCTTTTTTAGGATTAGTAAAAAATGGATGTATCAAGTTTATAATAAATGTTTGTTCGGCATACCAAAGATATGTTTTAAGTGTTTCCAGCCTAAGCCCAACATCCTGTGACAATTGAGAATAATTAATTATATACCCTGATTGCACTGCTAAAAGGCGAATCATCTTAACAAATTTATCAGGATGTTTTACGCCTAATAATATAGATATATCCCTTGTAAGATAAGATGTGAATATCTCGTTCATTATTTCCTTCTTCCTATATATAGTATCAGCTGCTACAACTGCAGGATATCCGCCAAAACTCATATATTCTTCCAGTAACATTAGCGTTTTTAAGTTTTCTAACTCAAAAAAACTTTCTAAACGGTTTTTATATCTATATCTGGTCTTATAGTTTACAAATTCATTAAAACTTACAGGATACATTTTTATCATGTATTTGCGTCCTGTTAAAGCTTCTCCAATTTTTTCCTTCAATTCTATACCGCCCGATCCTGTTACAATAAATTTATATGGCAGATCTAAATCGTATAAGCCTTTTAAAAAACGCCCCGCATCTTTTTTCTGCTGAACCTCATCGATAACTACATAACCGCCTTCTGTTCCTATTTCTAGTTCTGTTTTCCTGATTAATTCTTGTTGCGAATTGAAGTATATATTATCTTGTTCTATATCTAAATTAAAATACACTACATTATCCAATTCAGACATTATCCTTTTTAAAATGGTGGTTTTGCCAACCTGCCTAGCTCCAATAAGAATTGTTATTTCTTTATACTTAAGGCTTTCCTGAATTCTATATTTGATATCTCTTTCTATCATTTCAACCTATATTTAATCTCAAATATAATAAAAATGATGATAAAATTAAATCGTACTAGTGAAATTCTCGGGTTAAACCACTAGTGCACTAGTGAAATTCTCGGGTTAAATAACTAGTTTACTAGTAAAATTCTCGGGTTATGTTAATTAAATTTATTTTTGAGTAATCGTATTAATATAAAAAATTACAACTGAATACTCCCCCATGTATAAGGCATATCCATATTTGAGTGTATCAGATATTCAGTATATCCGGTTTCTATTAACCCAACATTAAATCCAATACGTTGTTCTGTATTTACAGGTTTTCCACCTATTTTCGACCAGCTTATGCTGAATTCAACAATATATCCCTTTGAATTTTTAGTAACTTTTAAAGCATCGGCATTAATATCCTTACTCTCCCATTTTCCGTTAAAACCTTCTTTTGCCTTATAATCCCCATTAGAATATATATTGAATAAATAGTTTCCACTTGCCGGTTTTTCTGCATTATCATTTTTTGTCGAAATACCTACAATAACACCGTTACTTGCGTAAATACTTTCATCCTTGATAACAGCACTGACAAACAATTTATCGTTTGTTTGAGATAGTGAAAACATTGCATTACTTTCATTTTTAGATCCTACAAAGAATGCAACATTATCGTTTGAAGTATCTGTTGCACCGTCAATAACAATTTCGCCTTGCGGAACTTTGTAATTGGTAATTTCGTATCCCTGAATTCCCCATACTCTCGATTTCCTATCATAATGGTCATTATCAAGATCAACATCACTCGTAGTAAGTGCCCATACTTTGCCATCTAACACCGAAATAGCATTCCACAGGCCTGCTCTCTCGTAAGGAACCTTAAAGGGACGCGAATTGTTATTAAAGTTTCTTCCTTCTTTATCACCAACTTCAACAAGCATGCGTGAGTTGCCCAAATCTACATTTGAACTGCCGTCTGTACCCTGATAAGCTAAAGCAATATTTCCTGAAGGCAATACGCAGATATACGGTGCTCCCTGATATGCATTGTTATTCAAATCGTGATTTAGCGCATATTCTCTATCCTGAGAAGGTTTACCAACCGGAGCATTTGCCCAATTATTACTACTTCTTATTATTGCAGGTTTGAAATTTAAATGAGAAGGATCTTCAATTGACATTAAAATTTCTCCATTTTCTAGTTCTAAAGCAACAGCCATTCCATCGCGCGAATTGGGTACATAAGCAATTTTTTCGGGAGAACCCCATGTTGTCCCGTTATCCATTGATCGCATCATGCTAATTTCCTGATCGGCACTTGACTGATATGGAAATTCATTTGCAAAGTATAATTGAAGTTCACCGCTTTTAAGTTGTAAAATTTGAGGTTCCCAACATCCATCGTGTGGGATATGTGATGCTTCATATACAACTTTTTCCTCTCCCCAGGTATAACCGTTATCTTCAGATACTTTATAAGCTATTGCAAATTTTCTTTCTGATGAAAACGGTTCTGCAGGACGTCGGTTATACGAATATATCAGATTGCCATCAGACAATTGTACAATTTCGCTGTTTGCCATAAAGGTAAAACCATTGCTTGTTGCATGGTGTTCATCCCTGGCAACTACTACAACAGAAGACCATGTTTCTCCTTTATCAGTAGAACGAATCAATTCAGCTCCACTTCCTCCTTTTCCATAAACACAAACAAAATCACCATTGTCAAGTTCAATCATACGAGCATAGCCTGCATCATCTGCTAGTGCAACTAAGGAGTTAAAATTCCAGGCAATACGATTTGGTGAAATTGCTTCCTTAGTGTTAACTATTTCCTCTATAGCTTCATCTTTTTGACACGATTGGATTATAAATATTGCCAATATTGCAATCAGATTATACTTCATTATATTCTTCATCCTCTATTTCTTTATTATCGTTTTGATAGAATTTCCATTTCTTGTTATTATACTCATAAAGTATACACCTTTATTGAGAGTAGATATATCTATTGATCCGCCGGTAAAAGTAATATTATTAATTACTCTACCATTAACATCCGAAATAATCACATCTTCAACCTGCACACTACTGTCTATATTTATTATTCCGGAACTTGGATTTGGATATACTTTTATCGCATTTAATATCTGAGGATCTTCATTACTCAGATTATATCCATCAACAGAGTATATTTCATATTTCGATTCAGACCATTTGTAATCAACAGAATTGTCGATAGCCTCAAACTTTAATGTTATCTGAGTTTTACTTTTTGTATAAGCCGCCGGAATTGAAAAATATTCATCCCTAAATCTCTTATTAGCATTTCTTCCTGCTGAAAACCAGTTACCAATCAATTGCCCGTCTACATATACTTTTGCATCCTGATTCTCTAAAGAATAATCAAAGGTTCGTTTTATCCAAACAATTTTCCCCGAAGTAATATTAACGTTAAACTCAGAAGATCCATTAATATACCTAACAGTTTTAGTAAGTGCTATTTCATCATTATCACCTTCGTAATACGATACAGCAGTTCCGCGGTAATCACTGCCAGTTGTTTTGTAGTTGTGATTTGATTCTGATGTATTATCTCCAATTATTACTTCATCGGTTTTAGTAAACGAAGTTTCCGGTTTCAGGTAATAGAATGCAAGGCTCTTATAATCTGCAGTAAAATCGTTTACCGGTCCGTGTTCTATCCCAAAATCGGCTTTTGAATTAAAATAAACCGGATCGCTAAGATGAAAACGATATACAGAACGATCGCTATTATACATACCGGTCATACCATGAGTTGATAGGTCAAATAAGCCTCTGTTAAAGTACCATGCACCATTGAAATAATCTTCTGTTCCTGTACCATATATCGCAGGAGTATTACTGCCATCAATATAAAATCTTTCATCACCTTCCAACCAAAGATCATTTTCTCCACCGCTTACTTCCATTACAACACCAACATACTTCCCTCTTCCCCTTGCATCTAGAAGTTTATAATCCTTCCCCATTTCAGGGTTACTATCATGGTTATATTGAGTCTTAAAATATCCTAAATCTGAAAAATCACTTTCAATACTCTGATAATCTACTTCTATATGAATTCCTGGCAAATTTACTCCCGAATTGTTAACAAGTTTAAATTCACAGTTATTTGAAAAAGGCATTGGAAAATAAGAATATAAGGTATTTGTCCCCGGTTTAACACCTACAGGCAAGGACTGTATGCGCAGTTGTTCGATCGAACCTACAGCAAAGAAATACGCAAGTGGAGCATCAACAGATGGTGAACTTTCACCATCAAAAAACACCTGTAAGCTTACATCATCAAGTATGCTATTAGCCGGCGTTCCACCTTTTGGTAAAATAGCACTAAGGTAGCCCTGCCATGCAGAAATTGAATTATAATTATGAGAGCTTTCGCTGGCAACATCTCCAACATCAAATTCGTCTGTAACTACTCCGTCGCATATTGTCCAATAATAAAACTCATTCCAGTCTATTTGTGATGCTACAAATTCTGTTTTTATAGTTATTGTAGTATTCCCGGGTGTAATAAAATCCTTTAGGTTGATATCAAATTCAACTTCTCTCCAACGGTAAGAATTTGAGCTTCTTCCCGCAGTTTTCCAATTACCAACAACATTGTTATCTACATATATTTTAGCTTCCTGATCGGCAATTGCATAATCTAAGCGTCTTTTAAGTTTTATTACACTAGCATTAGGATTAATATCCATTGTAAACTCGCTCGTAGTTTTATGTGCTTTCCCATGATCTGTCAAAAAATCCGAAATATCTGATTCATCATTAAACTCAATCCCCGGAATTGTAACTAGCAATGAAGCAACTGAACTATTACTCTCGCTAATTGTAAGAGCAGAAACTGTCTCGGAACTGCTAACATCAAAGGTGTTTTCAACACTTGTATAAGTTACATCACCACGAGGATCAGCACCTTTGTTATTAAAAATATTATATGTTGCCGACAAATCTTCTGAGCCTGTCCATGTTGAGATGTCAGAATTATCATTTCCGTACAACTGATAATCGATATTAAAGAATTCGTGATTACTACCACCTTCAACTGTTATCATTATTTCCTCTTCGAAAGGAAATGGCATGTAACTCGTAAAACCACCACTGGATACTGCGTCATTAACAACTAATGGTGACAAATATGGTGCATGTGTTCCTGAAAAGAAATCTGCAAGAGTTTCATTTATTTTAGGATTGCTACTACCATCGAAATATATTTTAATCCTTTTTGACAAATCAAATCCGGTAATCCATATTCTGTTTATAATTCCTCTGCCTTTTGCATGAAGCATTATATTTTCGCCATTGTAAGTACCTGTAAAATTACCACCTGTAAAACCATCGTGATTATTTCCTCCATCCGGATCGTGACTACTTTGGTGTAAACTCAAAACATCGTTTCGCAATAATGCCAAATCATTAAAGTTTTCAATTTGATTTAATCCTGTTTCCTGCGAAAACAACGAGGTTGATATTAATAATATCAGTATAATTATTCTTGACATAGTTGGTTTTATATTTTTAACACTTGTTATTACAGTCGTTTAAAATCTACATACTCGAATTCAGCAATTGATGATTCTCCCATCAAACCAAGATTACCTTCCAAGTTTTTAAATTCTATAGGGGTTCCATGCTCTTTTCCGTTTACATAAAATTGAACATTATTTCCCCTCTTTTCAATTTTCAAAATTGTCCAATTATATATACTTAACCCCTCAATAGGAGTATTAGTGTAACCATCTCCAACCCATCCCCCTGAGGTGATGTTTCTGGATTTGTGAATTCCTACACTTTGTGTATTATGTGCACCAAATAAGCAAAATGCCAAAGAAGGATCATTGTTATCTAAACTACCATCAATAAAAAATCCCGCTGTTGGATAACCTGAAACACCTTCTACCATCCTCAGTTTGGTTTCAATCATGAAATCTCCCTTAAGTTCAAGGTCCTTTTTTATAGCTCCGGCTACATTAGCCCATCCACCACTGTTTTTCTGTAATGTACCGTTCTCAGTTTTCTCAAAATTCAAACCTTTTACATCCCAATTATTTTCAAAATTATCTAAAGTAAAAGCCACATTTTTAGGTTGTTTTGTTTGTGCAACAACATTGTTTTGCGGTTTTACATACTTGTTCTCTGCAATTGCCGTAAGTTCTTTACCTGAAATGTGATTTTCAATAAGATTTACCAGTAAATCACCAGTCCTTGGTCGCGGTGCATTTTTATCCACAATAATACCTTCTTTATTAATAAGAGCGTAGTGTGGCACTCCTGTTATTCCAAATACTTTACTCAGGTTCGAAAATTGCTTATCAGTAAGCAGGTAGTGATCTCCTTCAATCTTATTCTTTGCTATGGTTGATTTCCAAACAGATTCGCCACTTCGATTTGCTAAATAAACAAAAACTACATCCTTGCCTTCAAGTTTCTTTTTTACCTTCCTCGAATATGGCATTTCTCCTATACAAGGTCCACACCATGTTGCCCAAAAATCGATATATATAACTTTATTAGGGTGCTTTTTTACTAGTGCTTTTAAAAATTCATCAGCATTTTCATGATTCAAGTTGTTAGCTAAGCTTTTATCATTTTCGAAAGATTCAACATAGTTATACTTAGCAGTTATTCTTTCTCTTACTTCGGTATCTTTTATTTTATCTAGAATAATATACTTCTTAGTTAGCTTAAAGTTTGCATCAAGCAAATGAGAAAAATCTTGGGCAATTAGTAAATCTAAAACAAATCCTTTTTCATCGGGGTATTTTAATTTGTTGATTTTATCAAAGTCTTTAATTGGGTGAAATGATTCTGCCACATACATTTTATTTATTTTGTCATGATCAATTAATGACATCTTATAACTTTTATATTCATGTAAAAATTGCATGTATGTAATAGACCCTAAATAGTCTTTATTTTCTTGATCCCAATTATCTAAAAAAGCAAAGTAACTATCAGGAATATTTTTTTTAAACTCATATTGTTTTTTACCATCAAACTTATTATAATGTGGGTGAAGCCATGTGTAACGGAATAAATTATTCCATTCTGTGAATTTAACATTTTGGGTAGTCCACTCCACAAATTGTTCACTTACATTATTTTCTGAGTTGAACTTATTAGTTAGTAGTTGTTTTCTTTTGATATATGCAGTCTCAAATTTCTTATAATATTCGATGGTTGAATTTCTTATCACATTACTTTCTTCATAAAAAAATTGTCTCGTATTTAATGAATCGCTAATAAGTTGGTTGTATTTGGCAAGATTTCTATTGAATTTTTCCGAACTACCGGTAATAGTAAAATATTCATATCTCTTTTTTCTACCCTCCCAACAATTACCATCAATTTCAAAATGCAAACTATCTCCCGGAAAGATGCAATAAGTAAGGAGTGAGGCATATTTAAGATAAAACTCAGTTGGTTTATCCAAATTATCTAATTCAAAACTAAAGTTTCCATCTTCATCAATATCTTTAATTATTTTTTTTTGTCCATCAAATAAATCATAGTATATGAAATCAATAAAATCGTGTTCAGATATTTTTGAGAAATTTGATACATGACCGGTAATTACAGCTTTATCACTAAGCGTTTTATTGTTTGATAAATTACACGATGTAATTAAAAACAAGGTGATAGTTAAATACCATAAATTTTTCATAGATGTTTAGTTTTGTTTACCGAAAACAATATTAGTTGAAATAAAAATGATGTAGCAGTATTTATGTTACTACTAAAAGTACTATTGTTACATTTAGTATAATACTGATGCATTTAAACATAAATACAGGCGCATATTTCGTTATGATCTAAAAAAAAATTAGTTTCGTTGCCTAACCTAATTCACGTACTCTGATGCGAAACCTATTTTGTAAGCTGAAATACTATTTTCTGATTCTATTATTTGTTACCAATGTAGATGCTCAGGAATCATTTTCATTTAAGCATATCACATCTATAGAGGGCTTATCGCATAATACTGTTCACGACATTGTTCAGGATGAAAAAGGATATATCTGGATAGCTACAATTGAAGGCTTGAACCGTTTTGATGGCAACAATATTGTTACCTATTATAAAGAATCGGTTAAATTAAATAGTTTCTCAAATATAATACTTGATCTTTTTATTGCTTCTGACGGAAAAATGTACGTTGGGACATCAACAGGGTTAAACGTATATGATAAAAACAGCGATAGTTTTGAATCAGTTAAATTCAATAATAATAACCTACCCTGGATTAAAGGTATAAATGAAAGCTCAGCAGGAGTGATTGTAACAACAGTTGATGGATTGTTCCTGGTTAAAGACAATATAGCAAACAAACAATTAGACGGTAATTTTAGGGCTGTATTTAAGCATAAGAATGGAAATATATGGGTTGCACAAGGAGATGATATTTTACTTTTAGATAAAAATGGAAAAATAATTAGTGTTCATAATAATTCTACACATAAAAATGGTATTGATTTTTCGAAAGAAAACGTAGAAAGTATTTTCATTGATTCGCGTGGTATAGTTTGGCTTGGTACTAAAAGAGATGGTTTGGCATATTACGATGCTGTAATAGAGAGATTCTTTAAACTGGAGATTAATAGCGGTGTAAACAAAATAGAAGACAACATGATTAGGGCTATTAGTGAAGATAGCTCAGGGAAGTTGTGGGTTGGTACAGAATCGGGTTTGTATACCTACGATGTAATTAATCAGGTTTTTGAATACTACGGACAGAATTACGATGATCTGGACAACGGTCTCAATGACAAAGCAATTTATTCCATATTTCGTGATAAAGATAACTTAATGTGGATAGGTACTTTTTTTGGAGGTGTTAATTATACTAATCCAAATGCCGTAGGTTTCAATAATATTAATGCTGATGGAGGTCGTCGAAAATTATCGGGAAATGCCGTTAGTAGTATGATAGAAACTTCTGATGGTAAAATATGGATAGCCACTGAAAACGGTGGAATATCAATTCTAAACAGGGAAAATAATACATTCGAATATATCAGGCATAACAAGAATTCGGGCAATACAATAAAGACTAATAACGTACATGCCTTGGAGGAAGACCGGAAAGGTGATATTTGGATAGGAACATTCTTGGGGGGGATTAGTAGGTACGATCATAAAACGAAAAAAATAGAACAGGCGGTTATTAATAAGGAAGAAGAAGATGATTATATAAGTGTTTTTTCGTTAGAAGAAGATTCAAAAGGAAGATTGTGGGCGGCATCAATAACCGGACTGTTTAGAAAAGATAAAGATGAATTTAATAAAATTTATAAAGAGTCTATCGGCAATATATTTTTACGTCACATCAATGAAGATTCTAACGGAGATATATGGGTTTGTTCAAATTTCAGAGGTGTTTACAGGTTGAAAAATGATACTATTATTAGCAATTACAATTTAGAAAACACACCTGAGTTAATCAACAATATGTTTATGTATTCGTTCGAAGACAGCGAAAAAATTATGTGGTTTGGTACTCAGGAAGGTGGATTGGTGAGCTTTGATACTAAAAATGACAAGTTCAAAGTTTATACAACTGAGGATGGTTTACCCGGTAATAGTATTTTTACAATTGAGGAAGATAATAAAGGGTTTCTTTGGATATCTACCACCAAAGGACTTGTGCGTATGAATAAAGAATCTGAAATATTTGAAGTTTACAATAAATATGACGGATTAGTAGGGAATCAGTTTAATCATTCCTCATGTTTAAAAACCAGCGATGATATCATGTTTTTTGGCACAGTAAATGGAGTAAGTTATTTCGATCCAAACAACATAAAACATTTTAAAAAGGGAATCAATTTGCATTTTACCGATTTCAAACTTTTTAATAAATCGGTACATGTTGAAGATGAAGGAATCCTAAGTGAAAATATTGATAAACAAAAGGAGATAACTCTCAGTTATGCCGATAATGTATTTACCATAGATTACCTGAATATAAACTATACAACTGCAAAAAAGACTTCTTATGCTTATTACTTAGAGGGATTTGAGAAGAACTGGAATTATGTTGCTAATAAAACATCAGCAACATATACCAACCTTTCGCCAGGCGAATATACTTTTAAGTTAAAGGCAACAAATAGAGTAGGGGATTGGACTGATGGTGTACGAACAATAAAGATAATTGTAAAACCTCCTTTTTGGCTCTCAATATGGGGCTACCTTACATACTTCCTAATTATAATTCTGATTTTATATGCTTATATTAAGTTTATCGAAGTTAGAAATAAGGAAAAATTAAGCATACAGCTCACCGAATTAGATAAAAAGAAAAATGAGGAAATTAATGCCCATCGCCTTAATTTCTTTACTTATATAAGTCACGAATTTAAAACGCCATTATCTATTGTAATAGCGACTATCGACGAGATGCTTCTCGACAAAAGTACTTCCGAAACGCTAAATCAATACGGTATTACAATTAAGAAAAATGCCTACCGCCTTTTATCACTGATTAATCAATTGATGGAGTTCAGAAAGATAGAAACCGATCACGCTTCTTTGAAAAGTAATAAGGGTGATATTGTGAAATATATTAATAGTATAGTAACATCTTTTGAACCTTTAATGGAAAAAAGATCAGTGGAAGTGAATGTGAATAAAGAAGTAGACTCTTACGAATCGTATTTTGATGGGGACAAGGTGGAGAAAATAATTTCCAATATATTGAGTAATTCAATAAAAGCTTTCGAAGGAGGAGGATTGATAAGAATAAATATAACAGTTAACGAATTAAACAATGAGTTGACTCTTAGCAATAATTTAAAATCAAAAGCATTTGTATCCTTGACCATTAGCGATAACGGTCCCGGGATGTCAGAAGAAAAACTGGCAAAACTATTTGATCCATTTTATAGTGACAATACAAAAAACAACCTTAACAGTGGTATTGGATTGGCTCTTGTAAACAGTTTGGTTAAACTGTTAGATGGAAAAATAAATGTAAAAAGTACCGTCGGTAGTGGTACTGAGTTTCAGCTTATAATTCCACTTTTTATGGGGTCTGACATTGTAAAAGAAGATGATTTTATAGAAAGTGTAAGCGATTCTAATATCAATTTGGCAATTAACGATCTTGAAAAATACGATACAGAAAAGGATGTCATTGATGATAAGGAAAATAAAAAACATGAAATGTTGATTGTTGAGGACAATAAAGATCTTCAGAGGTTTCTAAAAAGACATTATTCTAAATATTATAAAGTTAGTGTTGCTTATAATGGAGAAGAGGCATTAATAAAAGTAGAAAAATCTCAGCCCGATATTATTATAAGCGATGTAATGATGCCAAAAATGGATGGGAATCAACTTACTGATACTTTAAAAAGAGCAATAGAAACAAGTCATATTCCAATTATCTTATTAACAGCCAAAACAGGTATAGAATCTAAACTTGAAGGTCTGTCTGCAGGTGCTGATGCTTATGTAAATAAACCATTTAACTTGCAGGAATTAGACCTGAAAGTTAGAAATATACTAAAATCAATAGAGGGTAACCGTAAGAAATTTGTAAAGTTCGATACGCTTGATGATTCTATTGACAACCTTCAAAACAGTGAAGCACAGTTTGTTAATAAGTTAACGGATATAATTCTGGAAAATATAGACAATAGCGAATTTCATATCAACGAGCTTTGTGACGCTGCTGCAATAAGCCGCCCGCATCTTCACAGAAAACTTAAGAAAACAACAGGATTAAGTACAACGGAGTTTATTAGGAACGTAAAACTTAACGAAGCCAAAAAATTACTTGCAAGCGGCTCATATAGGATATCGGAGGTTGCGGTAAAAGTAGGTTACTCCGATTCTGCTTACTTTAGCAAATCATTTAAAAAGGTGTTTGAGAAATCGCCTTCGGAGTTTTTGAAGGAGGGTATAGTGTTAGCAAGCACAATTAATTAGGTATCAAACCTTAAATCTGGCTTCAAACCATTTCTGCATAAAAATATCATATACTTTATAGATCCCATTTTCCTTCCATACCAGCTCTTTTTCGATTAAGGTTTTTACTGCCGAATTAATTGTACTTGTAGTTCCTAGTTTGTACTTATCAATAAAGGCTTTGGAAGTAGGTTTCTCAACTTTTCCTTCAAGAGCTATCGCCTTTAAGAGATTGTACTGTACAGTTGTTAAAAGATTAGAAAGATTTGAATATATAAAATCATGTTCGTCAATAATATATTGCTTAGCTTGATCTATAGCCTTTTCATCTACCTTTTTGCTACTGATAAACCATAGTTTATTGAAAAAATTCTGTACGTAATAAGTATAAACATCAAGCCAATCCAGAAGTTTATACACCTCATTAATATCAATCTCTTTTTTGCTTTTTTCAAATTTTTCAACTATGAATTTTGCATATTCTTCTTTATTGATTCGTTCTAACTTCAAGAAATCGCTCGACATATAAAACGGTCGTGAATATGAATGAAACATATCCGTTAGAATATGCTGTTGACTACCGCTAAAAATGAAATTAACATTTTTTAAATGTTGAATATGTGATCGTAAAAAAGCTTCAAAACTTTGGTCTTCATAATTAGTTATTTGCTGAAATTCATCAATAGCAATACAAACCGGTTTATTTAATTTTTCCAGATAATTAAATACTTCAATTATCGAAGACTTTGCCTGAACGTCCGAATTTATCTGCAATTCTAAACTTGGCACTCCACTAAGAGGGTCAAAACTCACTACCGGGTTAAAGCGTTTAAAATAATCAAGTATATTATTAAACAAGCGTTTCGAAGTTGAACTAAATGTACCAACTATTGCATTCGCAAATTGATTTACAAAATCCTCTTTAGAAGTAGTATTCATTATATCAAAATAGAAAACAAACATATCACTTTTCACCTCTTTTTGATGAAATAAATGTTGTATCAATCCTGTTTTTCCCATTCTTCTTGCTGCTAAAAGTACAATGTTACGACCGTTTACGATAGCATCTTTGAGCCTTTTCGTTTCTTCTATCCTATCACAGAAATACTCTGAAGACTTATATCCATACACATAAAAAGGATTTTTCATACTTAACAAGCTGATTAATTAAATTAATTTTTACGAATTATTCGTTACGAACTTTTCGTAAAAGTACAGAATATTATTTTTAATGCCAAAAGGAGAGGATTCATTAGTAAATATTTATACTAATAAGCGTTAAAATGGGGTAAATATTCTGGAGAGGGCAAAAAAAATCAGGCATTTTTATCTATTTCTAAAAATGCCTGATTGTTTTTTAAATTAAACCTCTTTCTACTTTTTAAAGAAATTTTCTGTTCTGTGAGTCATCATCATTTCCCAAAGTGATGCTACAGTCCATCCCGGTGCGAAAATATCGTTGTAAAAACCTTTTCCGAAGTGTCCGTAATCCCAGTTTGTATGTTGAACAACCTCAGGATAATATCCAACTTTGGCAATATTAAACATGTGTCCTTCGCGAGGCATTAGCTGACTCTTCATAGAGCTTTCAATTACATCTGCAAACTCAGCAAAACGAGGTTCATCTTTTTTATCAGCTAACCAGCGCAATACTTCAAGATATCCGAATATAAATACATCAACGTGGTTGTTTTCTAC
>JBDLJM010000076.1 GCA_039714315.1 Bacteroidota bacterium
TTTTTCTTGTTCAGATTATGTAAACTTTATGCCTGATTTTTTAAGACTCCCCAGAAAACGAACTTGATCCACTAAATGACCTTCTGTACTATATCGGAACCCCATTGTCTCATCTTAACATAGTCGTAGTACTTATAATGACTAGTCCTAAAAAACACCCTCTAAGTTAAAGGTAAAAACTAAGAGGATGTTTTTATTATGTCTAAATACTACAATGAATCTACAATAGCATTAAATGTAACACTCGGACGCATAGCCTTCGATGCCAATTCATCGTTAGGCATAAAGTAGCCTCCGATGTCTACTTTAGAACCTTGTGCAGCGTTAAGTTCATCTACAATTTTCTGCTCATTATCGGCTAGTTGTTTTGCTATTGGAGTAAATTTAGCCTGAAGTTCTTTATCTTCCGATTGTGCTGCCAATGCTTCTGCCCAATACATTGCCCAGTAGAAATGACTTCCTCTGTTGTCAAGCTCATTAACTTTACGCGATGGTGCCTTTCTGTTGTCTAAGAATTTAGCAGTGGCATTATCGATTGTTTTTGCTAATACAGCAGCTTTTTCATTACCATCGGCATTTGCGATATGTTCTAATGAAACTCCCAATGCAAGGAATTCGCCAAGAGAATCCCAACGCAAGTGACCTTCTTTATTGAATTGCTGAACGTGTTTAGGAGCTGAACCTCCGGCACCTGTTTCGAACAATCCGCCACCCTGCATCAATGGAACTATCGACAACATTTTTGAACTTGAAGCAAGCTCCAGAATCGGGAATAAATCAGTGAGATAATCACGGAGTACATTTCCTGTTACCGAGATAGTATCTTCACCTTTTCTGATTCTTTCTAATGAGAATTTCATAGCATCAACAGGAGAAAGAATTCTTATATCCAGTCCTGCTGTATCGTGATCTTTTAAATATTTTTCTGCTTTTTTGATTATTTCGGCATCGTGACCTCTTTTTTCATCGAGCCAGAAAATTGCCGGAGTATTTGTAGCTTTCGCTCTGTTTACAGCCAGCTTAACCCAATCCTGAATTGGTGCATCTTTTGCCTGCGACATTCTGAAGATATCACCTTTTTCAACATCCTGCTGTAAAAGCACCTTTCCGGTTGCATCAACTACACGAATAACACCTTCGGACTGAGCTTCGAATGTTTTATCATGAGAACCGTATTCTTCGGCTTTTTGAGCCATAAGTCCAACGTTGGCAACCGATCCCATTGTAGAAGCATTAAACGCTCCGTTACGCTGACAGTCTTCGATTGTTTCCTGATACATAGTAGCATAACACCTGTCCGGTATCACAGCTTTTGTGTCTTTAAGTTTGCCATCAGGACCCCACATTTTTCCTCCATCGCGAACTACAACAGGCATTGAAGCATCGATAATTACATTGTTAGGCACGTGAAGGTTTGTAATTCCATTGTCAGAGTCTACCATGGCCAACTCGGGATTTGTTTTATAAACCTCCATGATATCAGCTTCTATTTCCGCTTTTTTATCAGCAGGTAGCTTCTCTATTTTAGCATATAGATCGCCAAGACCATTGTTTACATTTACTCCTAGTTCAGCAATTACTTCAGCGTGTTTTTCGAATACATCTTTGTAATAAACTTCAACCGCATGTCCGAACATAATAGGGTCGGACACCTTCATCATAGTAGCCTTTAGGTGTAATGATAAAAGAACGTCTTTAGCCTTAGCATCGTCGATCTGTTCCTGATAAAAATTACGTAATTTTCTAACATTGATTACCGAAGTGTCAATGATCTCATCTTCTAAAAGAGCTGTTTTTTCTTTTAAGATTGTTGCATTTCCGTTTTTGTCAACAAACTCAATTTTTACATCTCCGGCTTTAGTAACAGTTGTTGATTTCTCACTTCCATAAAAATCACCATCGTTCATATATGCAACATGTGCTTTTGAACCGGCCGACCATTCCTTCATACGATGCGGGTTCTTTTTGGCATATTCTTTTACTGCATTTGCAGCACGACGGTCAGAATTTCCTTCACGAAGAACCGGGTTCACTGCACTACCCAATACCTTTGCAAAACGTTTTTGGAGTTCTTTTTCTTCATCAGTTTTAGCATCTTCAGGGTAGTTTGGTATGTTGTATCCTTTTTCCTGAAGCTCGGCTATGGCAGCCTGTAACTGTGGAATGGATGCTGATATATTTGGAAGTTTTATGATGTTTGCTTCCGGTTTTTTTACCAAATCACCAAGGGCAGCAAGATTATCTGTTATTTTTTGATCCTCTGTTAGTTTTTCGGGGAATGTAGCCAGAATTCTACCCGGCAGAGAAATGTCTTTAGTTTCAACTTTAATTCCGGTATTTTTGGTAAAAGCCTGTACTATTGGAAGCAAAGAATATGTTGCTAAAGCCGGTGCTTCATCAATCTTTGTCCATATTATTTTTGATGCTTTATCGCTCATTTGAATAAGTTTATAAAATTTGAGCAACGAATTTAACGAAATGCCTTTGATTAAACAATTCGGGGTGATCTATTTCGATGTGATAAATATCAGGATTCAATAATATTGATGATAATTAGATAAATTATCGACTATGAATATAAGAATATGAAAATACTTGTAAGAATTTTAGAAGTTAACTCTTTAGGGTAGATAATAATTGATGATATAAGGAGAAATTAAAAAAAATAGCCCGGTGTGGGCTTCTCTTCCGGCGAAACCCTCGTTAAATACCTGTTATTGTCCCGAAACCTCAATTAGTTTTCGGCGATATACAGTAAGTAGTTTTGATTTAGATACAAAACCTGCATATTTTCCATTTTTAACAACCGGAATATTCCACGCACCGCTATCCTGAAATTTACGCATAACATCGGCCATAGTGTTTTGTTCTGCTCTAATAACTTCGGGCGGATTATGCATAAATGTGCGTACAAAAGTGGTTTCGTATATTTTATAATCAAACATTATCTGTCTTATATCGTCCAGAGAAATTATTCCCAGGAGCTCATTTTCGTCATTTATCACAGGGAAAATATTTCTTTTTGACTGCGATACTACATTGTGTACCATATCGCCAAGTGACATTTCGGAATGTACAGAGGTGAAATTAGTTTCCACAACTCTATCCAGGTCCATTAAGGTTAGAACTGCTTTATCTTTGTCGTGTGTAATTAACTGTCCTTTTTTAGCTAATTCGCGGTGATATACCGAATGGGGAACAAAACGTTTAGCAATAGTGAAAGATATTAGCGAGGTAAGCATCAATGGTACAAACAGCTCGTATCCACCGGTGAGTTCAGCTATAAGAAATATTGCTGTCAGCGGTGCGTGTAGAACTCCTGCCATTAATCCGGTCATTCCTACCAGAGTAAAGTTTGTAACAGATACTTCTATTCCCAAAGGCAATAAATTAATTATTCTCGCAATAACGTTCCCCATAATGCTTCCCATGAAAAGAGTTGGTGCAAAAATACCGCCAACACCACCGGCACCAAATGTAGTAGCTGTAGCGATAATTTTAAAGACAACCAGTCCGGCTAAAAGAGCAATAACAATCCATTGATTAGAAAGGTGCTCTTTGAAGTAAAATGTTTCTAACGAAGACGGTACTTTTCCTTGTAATAACTCATTTATTACCTGAAATCCCTCACCGTAGAGTGGAGGAATGACGAAAATAATAACACCTATTACTATTCCTCCAATAATAATTCTTTTTGCCTGACTGTTGATAGAATCGAAATATTCTCCAATTTTAAAATATACCGTTGAAAAGTAGATAGAGGTAAAGGCTGCTGCAATTCCTAAAAATACAAACATTGGAAGATCTCCAATAATGAAATGATCTTCGAGTTTGAAATGCAGGATGATATCATTACCCAAAAACAAATAGGACGTTACAATTGCTGATACCGATGCTATTAACAATGGAACCAGTGAAACCAGAGTAAGATCAAGGCTAAAAACTTCAACCGCAAAAACTATAGCAGCAATAGGGGCTTTGAAAATTGCCGACATGGCGCCTGCAGCAGCAGCACCTAATAGCATAACCCTTGTTTTGGGGTTCATATGAAACATCCTTGCAATATTCGAACCTATTGCAGAACCGGTAGCTACGGTAGGCCCCTCCAGTCCTACAGATCCACCAAAACCAACAGTTAACGGAGCTGTAAGTATAGAGCCGAGCATTTGATACCTCCTCATTATCCCTTTACGCTTTGATATTGCGTATAAGGTGGATGGAATACCGTGACCGACAGGGTTTTTTACTACAAACCTAATTATAAGATATGTGAGGACTAAACCTATTGTCGGAAAGATAAAATAATAATAATTATGATAATGTTTTATCAGTTCTCCGTGCAACAAGCTTTGAATCAGGTGAGTTCCGTTTTTTAGTGCAACAGCTCCAAGCCCTGAAGTAATACCAATTAGAGCACTCAAAATGTAAATGAATCTCTGATTGGAAATATGTTTTACCCGCCAAATTAGAAATTTACCAAGTAATGATGTAGGTTTAGCCATTTACTGTTAATGTATAATTCAAAGTTATCAGTCTGTCAGCCAAAAGGCAGGTGCACTGTTTAATTGTATTTTTTACCTATACTTAGTTCAAAAATATGAATTATCCGGCAAATTCTATTAATTTACGTCTATAAACAGTTAATACTTTTGATCGGGATACAAATCCTCTGTATTTCTCTTTGTCAACCACCGGAATATTCCACATACCACTTTCGCTAAATTTCTTCATTACCCTGGTCATATCATCTTCATCCATGAAAATTATTTCTTCGGGCTGTTTCATATATGTTTTTACGAAGGTATTTTCGTAGATCTTACTATCAAACATAATTGTTCTAATATCATCGATATATAAAACACCCACTAGTTGTTCTGAATTATCAAGAACGGGAAACATATTTCTTTTCGAATGGCGAATTACATCCTGAATTAATTCACCTAAACTCATATCAGGATTTATTGTAGTAAAATTAGTTTCTATAACTCTTTCAAGTTGCATTAAAGTAAGCACAGCCTGATCTTTATTATGAGTAATAAGGTGGCCTTTTTTTGCCAATTCGTGATGGTAAACTGAGTGCGAAACAAACATTTTGGTCATTGCATACGATATTGCCGAAACAATAATTAAAGGGGTAAACAGCTTGTATCCTCCGGTAAGTTCGGCAATAAGGAAAACAGCTGTAAGTGGAGCATGCAATACTCCGGCAACAATTCCTGTCATTCCCATTAGAGTGAAATTTGTTTCTGAAACATGTACCCCTAATGACGAAAGATTTATTATTCTGGCGCTTACGTTTCCTAAAACACTGCCCATAAACAAAACCGGCACAAAAATACCACCAACTCCCTTAGCCCCGAATGTTAATGCAGCAGCTACAATTTTGAAAATCATAAGTCCAAGTAATAGAACAATTATTGCCCAATCAACCGGTAAAAAGCTTTCTAATCTGCTGTGATAAAGATATTCCGGCGATTCTCCTGCAAGCAAACTATTGATTACGTCAAACCCTTCTCCATAAAGTGGAGGAATAATAAAAATCAAAACGCCTAATAGAAGTCCTCCCAAAAAGACCCTTTTCCATTGACTCTCCATCCCGTCAAAGAAATTTCCTATTTTCTGATAAACTTCAGTAAAATATATAGAAACTACTCCTGCTAATACTCCTAAGAAGATTATCCAGGGCGTATCTGCTAAAACAAATTTATCTTTGAAGGTAAATTCCAGTATATATGCGTCGCCAATTAAAAAATAAGATGTTAGTACTGCCGAAACTGATGCCAGCAAAAGAGGAATAAGTGATGTAAGAGTTAAGTCTAAACTAAAAACTTCTACAACAAAAATGATAGAGGCAATTGGTACTTTAAAAATTGCCGACATAGCACCTGCTGCTGCTGCACTTAATAAAATTACTCTGGCTTTTGGTCCTAAATGAAATGTACGGGCTATATTTGAACCTATAGCAGCTCCCGTAGCTACCGTTGGTCCTTCTAGACCTACCGAACCACCAAATCCAACAGTTAAAGAAGATGTTAATACCGATCCCCAAATTTGGAATCGTCTAATAATTCCATCGCGTTTTGATATAGAATATAATGTAGAAGGAATACCGTGGCTAACATCATTGCGCACAATATACTTTATTGACAGATAAGTTAATATCAGTCCAATTAATGGAATGATGAAATAAAAATAGCTGGTATATTCACCAATTGAGTCATGATGAATTGCCTCCTGAATAAGATGGGTGATATTTTTTAATAGAATAGCAACTAATCCTGTTGCTAAACCTATAATGATACTGAGAATATAAATGAATTCCCTGTTTTGAATATGCTTAAGCCTCCAAACTAAAAACCTTCCAAACACTGACGTTGGCTTCGTCATAACTGTAATTCTGTATTTCTAAAATAACAACCGTTGTTTAGAGAGCAAATAGAGCCTGACTATCAGAAGTCAGGCTCTATTTTTGCTCTTTAAATGACGCAAAATTTATTTTTTGATTTCTATTCTTAAGTTCAGGTCTTCTAATTGTTCTTCAGAGACAGTTGCCGGAGAATCGATCATTACATCTCTTCCCGAGTTGTTTTTAGGGAAAGCAATAAAGTCACGAATAACTTCTTCTCCACCCATAATAGCTACTAATCTGTCAAGCCCGAATGCTATACCGCCGTGAGGAGGTGCTCCATACTGGAAAGCATCCATAAGGAAACCAAATTGTTTTTTAGCTTCTTCTTCTGTAAATCCAAGATGAGAGAACATTGTTTCCTGAGTGCTCTTATCGTGAATTCTAATAGAACCTCCGCCAATTTCACTTCCGTTCATTACCAAATCATATGCATTTGCACGTACTTTTCCCGGTTCGGTATTCAATAAGTGTATGTCTTCTGCCTTTGGTGATGTAAACGGGTGGTGCATTGCATGGTATCTTTCTGATTCTTCATCCCATTCTAAAAGAGGGAAGTCAACAACCCATAAAGGAGCAAATTCCTCAGGGTTTCTCATGCCTAAAGATTCTGCCATATACAAGCGAAGTTCTCCTAGAGCCTTTCTTGTTTTATCAATTCCTCCTGCCATTACCAGCATCAAATCACCCGGTTTTGAATTTAATTTCTCCGACCATTGAGCCAATGCTTCCTGATCGAAAAATTTGTCTACCGACGATTTAAAAGATCCGTCTTCGTTGTGTTTTGCCCAGATTAGTCCTGTAGCTCCAATTTGCGGACGCTTAACCCAATCGATCAATTTATCAAGTTGTTTACGCGTATAGTTTGCACAACCGGGAACAGAAATACCAACAACCAGTTCCTGATCATCGAATACTTTAAATCCTTTGTTTTTCGCAACTTCATTAAGTTCACCGAACTTCATATCGAAACGAATGTCAGGCTTATCTGTTCCGTATAATTTCATCGCATCGGCGTAATCCATTCTGGGGAATTCACCAACATCAACACCATTGATCTTTTTCAGCAAATGACTTGTAAGGCCTTCGAACACTCCAAGAATATCATCCTGCTTAACAAACGACATCTCACAGTCGATCTGAGTAAATTCCGGCTGGCGATCGGCTCTTAAATCCTCATCGCGGAAACATTTTACAATCTGAAAATATTTGTCAACACCACCAATCATTAGCAATTGCTTAAATGTTTGTGGCGACTGCGGCAAGGCGTAAAACTCTCCTTCATTCATTCTCGAAGGTACAATGAAATCACGCGCTCCCTCGGGAGTTGATTTTATAAGATATGGAGTTTCCACTTCTAAGAAGTCAACATTAGAAAGGTAGTTTCTAACTTCCATTGATACCTTGTGACGAAGAACAAGATTGTTTCTGATTGGTTTTCTTCTGATATCCAAATAACGATATTTCATTCTGATATCTTCTCCTCCATCAGTTTCATCTTCGATAGTAAATGGTGGTATCTCAGACTTATTCAATGTTTTTAGATCACTAACTTCTATTTCTATTTCACCTGTTGGTATTTTCTTGTTTTTAGAAGCCCTTTCTATTACGATTCCTTCAACCTGGATGACAAACTCACGTCCCAGTTTCTGTCCGGCGCTCATCAGTTCAGCATTTTTCTCTTCCGAAAATGCTAATTGTGTTATCCCATATCTGTCACGTAAATCAATAAAAGCCATTGCTCCAAGGTCCCTCGATTTTTGAACCCATCCACTTAAAACAACTTTCTCACCAACATTCGAAATATTTAATTCTCCACAATTATGCGATCTATACATCTTTTATTCTCTTTTGTAAAACAATGAAAAAACAGTTGTTGCCTAATTATCAATGTAATATAAGGAGGCTCTGTTTCAGCCTGCAAAAGTACAATTATTTATAATAAAAATACTTTTTGAAACAAAAAAGACTATCAGAATAATGAAATCTGATAGCCCTTGTGATTTGTTAAAGTACTATATGTTTAGTTTTTCAATATTTTCGTTGAAACCGAGCCGTTTTGATTACTTATGCGAAGTATGTAAACTCCGCTTTCTAAGCCTGATGTGTTTATATTATGTTCACCGGATTTAATCGTAACATATTTACTGTAAACCAAACTGCCTACAGTTGAAAATAATTCAATCTGATAAGCTTCTTTATTCTCAAGTCCTGTTATTGTGAGTTTGTCACTTGCAGGATTCGGGTAAGTTGAGAGGTTAATTGCTGTCCAATCATCTATAGCCATCAAATCACCGTAGAAATACTCAAATGATTTATTAAGTAACAATTCGTTGTCAGACTGAACTGCAGCACCAAGAGGAAATGAATAGTATATAAGCCCTCCATCTGCTGATGAAGTTCCAAATGTACCTTTGTAGCCAATAGCGGAACTGTAACCATCTCCATTACTAAAATCCATTAATTTTTCTGCTCCGCCTGCAGGAGCTATACCGTCGGGATATTTTATTTCCCAGCCATCTGCGTTATTAAAAGCGATACTTAATCCCTCAAAAATTGTTCCTTCAATACCATCAGAAGTGCCATAAGTAGCACCTCCGTCCGATTTGTATTCGGCTTTTAAATAATCAGAATAAAATGCCATATCTGCAGCTGTAGGTGTATGACTGGAACTGGTATGGTCTAAATCCCATCCTATTTCAGCACCTGATACAATAAAATTACCACCGTTTTCCAGATAATCTTTCACTTTTATCTGTTCGGCTGAAGAGAATGTTTCATCGGCTGTAGATTCTTCTCCTGAGATCCAGATTACAAGCTCGTAATCATTCATGATTACACTTCCGGAAATAATACTGCTATTATCAACAGAGGAAACTGTACCTATAATACTTATATTGGAAAGTCCACTTGTATATTTTGCTGTCAAAGTATGTCTTCCCCCTGAATTAGTACCTGTCATTCTGTCGAAACCATCAACAAGAAGAATATTAAGACCACTTTCATTTGAAAATGTAGAGAATACTTTAGATGTTGGACCTTCAAGCTCTTCTGTGTCATTTTTATTCACTCCAACAATTTTAAAGAACAATGTTGTATTTGAAGGTGAGTTAATAAAATCACTAGTCTTGCAAGTATAACCTGAAACTGATTCGGTTAATTTATCTTCATCCAAGGCTAATTTCCAATTTTGAAGGGCAGGATCTTCGCTATAATAAATTCTGTATCCCACGTAGTTACCTCTTAGAGGTTCCCAGTCGAAGTTAATGGAACCGTCTAAATTGCTTAGTATATTATTGATGGTCACCTGAATTGGAATTGATAATTGCTCAACAATATCCTCCATTTTTACTACGGTAACTGTTTCTGTTTTCAAAACACTTCCATCTTTAGAAAACTCAAGCTTATAATCTCCCGGCTCCATCCAGCCCATAAAGTAATAACCATTGTATCCGTTATCAGTTGTAACCTCCCTAACTAAAGTGTCATCTTTGGATGCTTTAACTGTTACTCCATTGAGATCTTCGGGGGCAGCTGATTCAACGATACCTTTAATTTCTCCATAGTTTATAGATCCTGAGGTTCCTAATAGTTTTAGGTGTGACTTCATCATCTGCATTGCCATTGCCTGTTGATACATGTCGCTGTGAAGTCTTCTCCCTTCTTCAGGATTAGAGTGAAAAGATGCTTCAGATATTACGGCAGGAACTGACGACCCATTCAGTATTCCATATCCTGAGCTCCAGGTAGGCTGAAAATCCAAATCGGCATATACTTTTGCTGAAGTTGTATATACTACCTTTGGCAAATCAACACTCATAATATCAGCCATTTCTTTAGCCAAGGGAAACTGAGCTGTTTTTCTATGGTCTTTGTCAAGTGATGCGTAAAGCATTAAATGATAGTTAATACTTGGGTTATTATCTACTCCATTTGTATGTACAGAATGAAAAAAATCAGCCTCCATTTCCTCGCTGAAGGCTACCCTATCTGCTATTGAGGGATCTCCATAGGTATACCCGGCGTCATCTGCATCATATTCGTTTGTAATCCGCGTAATACTTACATCGCATCCAAGAGCTTCTAAATTAGCATACAGGTAGTTCGCTGTATTGAAATTTCCTTCGGACTCCCAATATGTAAGACCGTATCCTATATCTGTCTTACGGTCATCACTTCCGTACCCGCCATGCCCCGGATCGATACAAATAGCTTTGTCGGCCAATAATTGCGGTAAATCACCCGGTATTTGTGCTTTTAATGAAAGTGTAGCCAATAGGGGAAATACCATTATTAGCTTATATAAATTCTTTCTCATAATATTAATCACTGATTGATAATAAACACTTAGAAATTACTTTTTGATTATGTATAATTCCCCTTCAGGAGTATTAAAAATCAATTTATCTCCGTTTGGACTTGGTGAAGGCTCCATTGCAATACCATTAAATTCAATAGTTAGATTCCTTACCTCTTTATTTCCGGTGTTTATTTCGTATACATCAGAATCAGTAATAATTTCCCCATCATCCTTTGTAACCTGATAAACTATATGATTAGTATCCGACCATTTTGGGCGCTCCATATAACCCAAATCCACGAGGATTTTTCCGTCAGCATTGATTACATATCCATTTCCACCGTATTGCTTAATCAATATGTTCTTCCCGTCGGGTGAAACTTCTGATTTTAAATAACGTGCGCCTTCCATTAATGGTGAAATAATTTTTGTGCTACCATTTGAAAAGTATATTTCCAGTGCGGTAAGCTTGTTGACAGATTTTACAAACAAAATTGTTGTTTCCTCTGCTAACTTACTTGTATTAAGTTCAGATAAAGCTGTTTCTTTTGCCGAAAAACTCTTTTTGGGTACTGTTAAACTGTTTATGTTCCCTTCGAAGTCGGATGCAACAACACCCTGTTTTAAAGTAAAATGAATCTGCTTGTTTTCCGTGTATACGTCTTTTCCCGATTTTAATTCGGTTGAGAGAACCACTTCTTCTTTACTTACTAGGTTGTAAAGTTCCAGTCCTTTATAATTGTTATTTGTTATAAGGATGTTATTTTCATCTGCAAATGAGGCATGATATCCTTTTTTATCAAGTTTTTCTATTGTCTGGCCATTTAGCGGAGCCAAAACAATCATTAATAAAAATGACAGGAATGTAATTTGTTTTATCATAAAAAAAGTATTTAGATATTGTTTGTTAAAGTTAACACTTTAGTAATACCACTTTAATGCAATTCGACAATTAAACAATGTAACGCGTTTAATTACATGATTAGCACGACATAAATAACAGTCTCTATTATTTGCGTGTAGGATATGTATTACATGTATTATTCCGGTGTATAAATTACATGAAGAATCTGGTTTATTCATTCATAGAATTACTGAAATAAATAACAGTGATTGAGGCTTTTTCGCTGTACAACAGTCTGGTAGCCAATTTTTTCTTATTTATAAAAATTATTTATTATTACATGGATTGTTTTTGTAAATTTGGAAGCACTAAAACTAAATGTACTATGTACACTTAGTTCTGTTTTAGGACAGGGTTGGTGCTTCTATTCAATAGTTGCACCGATTATTAAAACTAATAAAGAAGTTATATATATTATGAAAAAAGTTGGTATTGGAATAGATATTGGAGGAACAAATACACAGATTGGTTTTGTAGATAAGGAGGGAAAGGTGTTCTTGGAAACTTCAATGTCTACACTTGTTGGAGATACATTTGAGGAGTTTTTAAGTGCTTTGTATGATGTAGTGGAAAAAGCTAAGTCGGATTCAAGTGAGAAATTTGATATTATAGGAATTGGAATAGGCGCTCCTAACGGAAATTATTATAAAGGAACCATAGAGTTTGCCCCTAACCTTAGGTGGAAAGGTGTTATTGAGGTTACAAAAATGATGTCTGAAAAATTTGGTGTTCCTGCCGTTCTTACAAACGATGCAAATGCTGCCGCTATTGGTGAAATGATATTCGGTGGAGCCAAAGGGATGAAAAACTTCATTATTATAACGCTTGGAACAGGATTGGGAAGTGGTATTGTTGTTAATGGAGAATTAGTTTATGGTCATGACGGGTTTGCAGGAGAGCTTGGTCACGTTATAGTGGAGAAAAATGGTCGTTTATGTGGATGTGGTCGCAGAGGATGTTTGGAAACTTATGCTTCAGCAACCGGAATTAAGAGAACTGCTTTCGAAGTAATGGCCGACAGAAATCAGGAAACGTTACTTTCTAAATACTCTTATGATGAATTAACATCATTTAAAATTTATGAGGCTGCACAAAATGGAGATCATATAGCACGAGAAATATTCCGCGAAACCGGAAAGGTGTTGGGAGAGGCTTTAGCCGATTTTATAGCCAACGGAAGCCCTGAAGCAATATTCTTGTTTGGAGGTTTAGCAAATGCAGGAGATTTGATTCTTGAGCCGACAGAAAGTTCTATGGAGGAAAGTCTGCTTCACATTTTTAAAAATAAAGTGAAATTACAACTTTCCCAGCTCGATGAGGGGCACGCAGCAGTTTTGGGTGCAGCAGCTTTGGCGTGGAAAGAATTTGAATCATAATATTATTGTATAGTTTTTTAATGCGTGAAAACGTGAATCCGTGACCTTTAACGTCACGGATTCACGTTTTTTTTGTAAATATTATTTCCCGAAATCCTTGTACTTAATTTGTTGAGAGTAATTCAATGTTGTTGATATTAATTGTTTTACAATTTCATGAGCTTAACTTTTTCGTACCTTTGTGTTCCTTGAAAATAAAGAGCCTTAACAATGAAAGAGAAGACATTAATTTTTGGTCATAAAAACCCCGATACCGACTCTATATGTTCTGCAATTGCATATTCTAATCTCAATAATATTTTAGGAAAAAATACTAAGGCCGTTCGGCTTGGAAGTTTAAATAAGGAAACTCAGTTTGCACTAAATTATTTTGGGGCTGATGAACCTGATCTGCTTACAACTGTTAAACCAACACTGGGTGATATTAAATCAGGAAATAAGGCCGTAATTAAGGAAAGTGATACTCTGGTTACAGCCATGGAAATTTTAACCAAACAGAAGCATTCAAGTTTACCGGTAATAAATTCTGAAAATAAGCTTGAGTCACTTTTACATGTATCACAAATTGCAAATGCATATCTTGAAATGAGTACCAAGGATCTCTTTGACAGGCATTATACTACATATGAAAATATAATTAGCTCTTTGGATGCAAAGATTATCAACGGAAAAATGCCAAAGGGAAGGGTTAGAGGGTATTTAAGAGGCCTTTTAGAAGCTCATACCGAAGGTAGTTCAGGTGTAGTAATAACTTCGGAAGTAACAAGGATTGATAAAAGTATAGATGATTTAAATGCATCATTGTGCGTGGTTTGTAGTAAAGAAAAGATAAATCACAAATTTGAAGATATTAAGACTCCTATTATTCAAACAGGGTTGGGGATCTTTAAGGCATTTAAATTAATGTCGCATTCAGTTTCTGTACACTCAATTTTAAGCAATACTCCTTTTTATCATTTCAGAACTACCGACTACATTGCTGATGTGCAAAGTATGATGAAGGAATCTGATCAGACAAATTTTCCGGTTGTTAACGAGCATGGGGAGGTATTCAGTACAATAAGAAATAAGCACCTTATGAATGTGGCCCGTATCAATGTAATTCTGGTCGATCATAATGAGAAGGAGCAGTCGGTTGACGGAATAGAAACTGCCCGCATACTCGAAGTTGTTGACCATCATAAATTTGGAAATTTAGATACAGCCGAGCCATTGATGATCAGAGCCGAAAGTGTTGGTTGTACTTCGACCATCGTGTACAGGTTGTATCAGGAGGCAAACAAGGTGCCGGACAAACAAAATGCCGGACTTATGCTGAGTGCTATTCTGTCTGATACATTGCTTTTTAAATCTCCTACAACTACTAAACGCGATGTGCAGGTAGCTAAAGAATTGGCTGAAATAGCTGAGATTGACTATCAAAAATATGGCATGGATTTACTTGTTGCCGGGGCTACTTTAACTGATAAATCACCGGAGGAAATCATTACCATGGATATGAAGGAGTTTACCATGGGTAACTATAAAACAGCATTGTCGCAGGTAAATACCGTTGATGTAAACGGACTGTTAGTGGAAAAAGACAGTCTGGAAACAATAATGAATTCAATGATTCTGGATAATGGCTATGATGTGATGATTTTGGTTATAACCGATATATTGAATAAGGGTTCAGAGGTAATTGTGCTGGGTAATTCTTCTGATTTAGTAGAAAATGCTTTTAAGTTGAAGCTCACTGATAACAGAGCATGGCTTAAAGGTGTGGTTTCGCGAAAAAAACAGATTGTACCTGTATTGATGCAGGTAAGTCAGGAGTAGTTTTTTCAGGAGCTGTTCGCGTGCTCCACTATAGTCGCAGGCAGTAAATATTTTTCATTTTGAAGTTTGTATTTAAAATTACCTGCCTGTTTAATAGTTTTTAAGGAGCTCATAAAATCGCTCTTAAAAACTGTGATTCAATAATATTTACTGCCTGCGAGCTGCCGTTTCGCCCACGGCTAACGCGCTTTCAGTATATTACAGAGTCGTTTGTTTGACGGAAATAAATAAAAAATATATAATTATGATCTCAAAATTTCTATTAGCGGAGAATCCGGTCGATAACGATAGTATAAATGAGTTTATCCTGCATACACAATCTCCAAGATTATTGGCTGAGATTGTAGAGGGAAAGTTAGGTTACTCTTTCAAAATTGTTCAAGAATATGAAGAAAATATCTCTGAAGACCGAATGGAAGAACTTAAACTTGAAATGCTCGACTGGTGGAATGAATATCTCGACTGGGAAGAAAAAATTTCCAAGGAAGGATAGAAGAGATCAGATCGGGGGCTAAAGGAAAGCTCTTTACAAGTTGTACATTAAATTATTATTGAAGTTTCCTGGGTCGTAGATTAGGGTCAAGTCATATTTTTGGGAAGGAAATTATATAAAGCGTTTGGTTGGACCGATTCAATCTATGGTTTACTGCATTTATTTCTCATTAATGAATAATCAATTGGATGAGGGGGTAAAGTTGAC
>JBDLJM010000077.1 GCA_039714315.1 Bacteroidota bacterium
TTTTTAAAGTAAAAAAGAGACTTTAATAAGTAGTATTATAGAGATTTATACCAAATAAACTCCCCTATTAACCAGTTGATAAATAATTCTCGCCTCCATAACTGCATCATCCAAACCTCTGTGCTTTTCAATTTTTACAATTTCGGGAAATAGCTTATCCCATGCTTCCTGTGCAGTAGGCCATTTACAACAACTGCCGTTTCTTTTTGTAAGCCTGAAGTATTTAGTACTCTCTCTCATTGGATCCGGTATATCTTTACCAAAATCAAATCCTCTGCTTTTTAGAAAATCAATATCAAATGGTCTGTTCCAGGCAGTAATTCTATTTCTATACCTATCTAATATTTGTTGAATTTCACTTTTATAATTATTAAGCGACAGAGCACCTCTAACATCATCATGATCCATAAATCCATTAGCAAAAATCCATGCATTATGGTGACGGGCTGACAAATGAGCTTCTTTAAACCGCTCATCAAACAATTCTTTTACCTCTCCTGTAGTTAAGTCCAACTCTACCATTCCTAATTCCAAAATACAATCTCTTCGATGATCAAAACCTGTAGTTTCTATATCCAGTACCAAAATTTTACTTTCCATAAATGTACTTTCTCTTAATTACACTCCATTTAAAATGAAATTATTCTACAAAAAACTCGGGACTTAAATTAATCCCGAGTTCTATAAGATATTATTCTTTCTATTTTCTAAGCTCTTTCTTCAGAATCTTACCTGTTGCACTCATAGGTAATGCATCCAGAAATTCTACATGTCTTGGATATTTATAGGCAGCAATACGTTCTTTAGTCCACTCTATTAATTCGCTATCCGAAACAGACTGACCTTCCTTAAGAACTACGAATGCTTTAGTATCTTCTCCTAATTTTTCATCCTGAATCCCTACCACAGCAACCATTGATACAGCTTCGTGTTTCATCATTACTTCTTCTACTTCTCGTGGATAAACGTTTAAACCTCCACGATTTATCATATCCTTGGTTCTGTCAACAATATAGTAGAAACCATCTTCATCTTTTGTAGCTACATCACCCGAATGTAACCATCCGTTTTTAAGAGCACCCCTATTGGCTTCAGGTTTTTTGTAATACCCTTTCATCACATTAGGTCCTCGGTAAATTAGCTCGCCTTTTTCGCCCAGTGGAACTTCATTTCCTTCTTCATCAACTACTTTTACTTCTACTCCGTAAACCGGTGTTCCTATACTTCCTGCCTTACGCCCAACTTCCAGCTGGTTAAAAGTAACAACCGGCGAACTCTCAGACATTCCATACCCCTCAAGTATAGCTACATTAAATTTCTCTTCAAAATCTTTTATAACCTGAACCGGTAAAGAAGCACCTCCTGAAACAGCCATTCTTAAATTAGATGCAATTTTTTCTATATCAAATTTGCTGTTTTTATATTGTAATAACCCCCAATACATAGTTGGTACACCAGCAAATAATGAAACTTCATATTTTTGCATTGTAGCTAATACATCTTCAGCATCGAAACGCGGCATTAAAATATTTGTTGCTCCTCTATATAATGCTGCATTCATCTGTACCGTCATTGCAAAAATGTGAAACAATGGAAGTACAATCAACTGCACATCTTCTGATGTTGCCCTAAGAAGATCTGCCGACAAAACTGCATTGGTAAATAAGTTACTATGAGATAATTCTGCCCCTTTTGGACTTCCTGTTGTACCGGATGTATATATAACAACAGCTGTATCATCTGCACCCGTTTGAACAGTATCAAATACCGGTGACTGATCTTTCATCAGCATTCCAAGTGTTTTAACATCGGCAACAGAAGAAGGTTGAGTTGGATCAGCTGTAATCATAAAAAAGTTTTCGCAACTCTCAACCTGTTCAAATCCGGCGTATCCTTCTTTCCCCATAGGAAGAACATCGTTTCCTTCGAAGCACAAATATGCTTTTGCTTCAGAATCTTTAAGGTGATAAGCAACTTCATCTTTCTTCAATAAAACACTCATTGGAACAACACTTGCCCCTGCTTTCAAAATTCCAAAATATACCATTGGAAAATATGGAAGGTTTAAAGAGCTTAATGCTACTTTATCTCCTTTTCCAATACCCATAGAACTTAGTCCATTAGCGATTTGATTTGCTGCTCCGTTTATTTGTGCATAAGACAATTTTTTATCCATGAAGATAAATGCATCCTTATTAGGATATTTCCTCGCACTATCTTCAAGTAATACTGATAGATTTAACATATTATCTGTTTGTTTGTTTCTTATTTATACTTAATCAACCATTTCTTTTATAAAATTTTTCTAAATATATTCATATTGAAGTACAGATACAATACGTATATATAGAAAACTTTATATAAAACTCCGCTACCACAAACTACCAGTCTCATTATTAGTATTTTACATACAAAAAATACCCGATTAACTTTATAATCGGGCATTTCTATATGTAGATAATTATTATTTTAAGATATCTGTAAGCTATTTACAGAAATAATAAAGAGGCAACTAGCTCACTACCTCCCCAACAATCTTAATATAAAGCTCAATTCCCTCGTGAATCTCACTAATTTTAATGTATTCATCGGCAGTATGTGATCTCGCACTGTCACCCGGCCCCATTTTTAAGGATGGTTGTTTAATAAATGCCTGATCGCTCAAAGTTGGAGAACCGTATGTAGTTCTTCCAAGCTTTAGTCCTGCCAGTACTATAGGATGATTTTCTGGAATAAAAGACGGATTAAACCTAATTGAACGCGGATCTATTTTCGAAATTGTATTCTTATCAATTATATCAAATATCTCATGGTTTGTATAAGCATCTGTTGAACGAACATCAACCACATATTTACAAGTTGCAGGAACCACATTGTGTTGCTTACCTGCCTCAATTTGAGTGACAGTCATTTTCACCTTCCCCAAAGCTTTAGACTCTTTATCAAACTCATAACTCTGAAACCACTCAAGATCTTTCATCGCATTGTATATAGCATTTTCACCTTCATCTCTGGCGGCATGTCCCGCTTTTCCGGGAGCAAAACCTTCAAGAACCATTAATCCTTTTTCAGCTACTGCAAGTTGCATTTGTGTTGGCTCCCCTACAATTGCAAAGTCAAATTTTGGCAAAACCGACTCCAGTAAACTCCCAAGTCCTTTTGGTCCTGAATTTTCCTCTTCTGCAGTGATGGCAACAACTATATTATATTTTAAATCTTCACGATCGTAGAACCAAAGAAAAGTGCTCAACAATGATACTCCACTAGCACCGGCATCATTACTTCCCAAGCCATATAAAACATCTCCTTCCACATCAGGAGAAAATGGATCGCGTGTATATCCCGGGTTTGGCTTAACGGTATCGTGATGCGAGTTGAACAAAACCGATGGTTTGCTCTCATCGTAATACTTGTTTACAGCCCAAACATTATTTACTGTTCTGTTAACTTTTTCAACTCCGTTAGACTCAAGAAAATCAACCAAAATTTCGGCTGTTTTATCTTCCTCTCCCGATATTGAAGGTGTTGCAATAAGCTTTTTCAAAAGCTCTACTGCATTATTTTGTAATGCTGATATTTTCATAATTAAGCTCTTTGCGAACTTTGCGATCTTCTTTGCGAACTTTGCATGAAATCTAACCTGAGTTTCATGCAAAAACCGCAAAGTTTTTTACGCAAAGGGTGCTAAGTTATTTAAAGAACTAAGCTCGTATGCTTAGCTGTATTATCATTTACATAATCAGTACTTGCAATTCGCACTACACTCACTCCTTTACTGAGTGCCTCAAACGAATTGTCAAGTTTAGGTATCATTCCATCTGCAACAATTCCGGCAGCTTTTAACTCGGCATATTTTTCGGTGTTAATATTTTCTATTACACTTTCCTTATCATTAATATCCTTCATTACTCCCGGTAATTCAAATACATAAACCAACTCTGTATCTATTAGCTTAGCCAGTGATTTAGCAACCTCCGAAGCAATAGTATCGGCATTTGTATTTAATAACTGTCCGTTCCCATCGTGCGTAATAGCAGAAAAAACTGGAATTATTCCCATTTCGCTAAACTTCAAAATAGTTTCCCCATTTCCTTGTTTAACATCCCCAACATTTCCAAAATCTATAGTCGGATGATTACGTCGGTCGGCTAACAAAACATTTGCATCAGCACCTGTCAAACCTAAAGCATTAACACCTTTTGCCTGCAACTTAGCCACTACATTCTTATTTACTAAACCTGCATAAACCATTGTAACCACATCGAGCATAGCATCATCAGTAATACGGCGACCTTCAACCATCTTCACTTCTATTCCCATGTCTTTTGCCAGCTTAGACGCTACTTTTCCCCCACCGTGAACAAGTACTTTCGGCCCTTCTATTTTAGAAAAACTTTCGATAAACTCATCAAGTGCTACCGGATTATCGATTACATTACCTCCTATTTTTATTACTTTCATATTATACTGTTTGGGGTTTGGGGTTTGGGGTTCGATGTTTTAAACACAAACATCAAACTACAAACATCAAACAATTAGTCACTCTCAAGTATCTTCTTCAAAACAACCTGCGCTGAATATGTGCGGTTATTCGCTTCCTGAATAGTGATATTTCTTTCTCCATCCATTACATCATCAGCAACAACAACATTTCTACGTACGGGTAAACAGTGCATAAATTTACCGTTATTGGTATTTATCATCTTAGCCTCGTCAATCATCCATGAATAATCAACTTCTCCTGCTTTACCATAATTTTCGTACGAACTCCAGTTTTTTGCATAGATAAAATCAGCTCCTTCAAAGGCCTTATCCTGATCGTATTCTATCTCTACTCCTTCGGTTTTTGATGGATCTAATTCATAACCTTTAGGGTGAGTTATTACCAAATCAACCTTCTTTGAGTTTTTCATAAACTCGACAAAGGAATTTGATACTGCCTGAGGTAACAACCTCGGGTGTGGAGCCCATGTAAGGACTACTTTTGGTTTTTCAACTGTTTTATGCTCCTCTATTGTTATCAAATCTGCCAAGGCCTGCAATGGGTGACCTGTTGCACTTTCCATGCTAACTATTGGTTTTGTTGCATACTTTTTGAAAGCAGTGATTACAGGTTCTGAATAATCCAATTCTCTATCCTCTAAGCCGGGGAAAGTTCTGATAGCAATAATATCGCAATACTGTGAGATTACCTCGGCAGCTTCTTTTATGTGCTCTGCCTTTCCTTCGTTCATAACAGCTCCGTCTTCGAACTCCAAAGCCCAACCATCGGAACCGATATTCATTACAATTACGTTCATTCCAAGATTAAATCCCGCACGTTGAGTGCTTAAACGCGTTCGCAGACTCGGGTTATAAAAAATCATTCCCAGAGTTTTATTCTCTCCTAAATGTTTGTGCTCAAAAGGAGCATTTTTCAATACTATGGCTTCTTGTACAAGTTGGTCAAGATTCTCTATGTCTTGTATGGATGTGTAATTTTTCATTGTAATATTATTTTATACGTCATTCCGACCTAAACCCGCCTGGACGTTGTTTTATAGCGATGATACTAACGCTTCTTTAAACTTCTTCAATTCTTCGCTCTTAACTGTAAGCGATGGTAAGATTCTCAACAAATTTGGGTTTGAGGCATTACCTGTCAGCATTTTGTGGTCAAACAAAACTTTCTTTCTCAAATCGGCTACAGGGAAATTAAACTCAACTCCCATCATTAATCCTCTACCTTTTATTTGCTTTACCTCAGCTATATCAGAAAATAACTCTCTGAATTCTACTTCTTTCTGAGCTGCATTCTCTAATAATTCTTCCTCTTTGATAATATCTAAAACCGAAATAGCTGCTGCCATTGCCAGGTGATTTCCTCCAAATGTTGTTCCCAACATACCAAAACTGGCTTCTATGCTATCGTGAACTAATACTCCCGCTACAGGAAATCCATTACCCATTCCTTTTGCTGTTGTTATAATATCGGGCTTTATATCGTGATGCTGGAAGGCAAAGAATTTACCACTTCTACCATATCCCGATTGAATTTCGTCGAGAATCAACATTGCTCCGTTTTCTTTTGACAGTTTCTCTACTGCTTTGAAAAATTCTGTTGTTCCCTCATCAAGTCCTCCAACTCCTTGGATTCCTTCGATAATTACCGCAGCAACATCTCCTTTCTTCAACTCTACTCCAAGGGCAGCTTCATCGTTCAATGGTAAGAAAGTAACCTGATGACCTTTGTTTATCTCAGCTTGTATTTTTGGATTTTGCGTAGCCGCTACAGCTGCAGAAGTACGTCCGTGAAATGCTTTATCAAATGCTATCACACGACCTTTTCCTGTTTTAAACGATGCTACTTTTAAAGCATTTTCGTTTGCCTCGGCTCCTGAGTTACACAAAAACAAGTTGTAATCATCACAGCCCGAAATCTCTCCAAGCTTAGTTGCCAATTCTTTTTGCAAAGGATTTTGAACAGAGTTTGAATAAAAACCAATTTTCTCAATCTGATCCTGAATTGCCTTTACATATTTTGGATGAGAGTGACCAACAGAAATTACTCCATGACCACCGTATAAATCCAAATATTTTTCTCCTTTATCATCCCACACATACACATCCTGAGCTTTCTCAAGTGTTATGTCGAATAGTGGGTATACATTGAATAAATTCATTTCTTTACTGGTTACTGGTTATTCCCTTCGACTTCGCTCAGGGCAAGTGTTGCTGGTTGCCTGTTACTAGTTTAAAACTAGAAACTAGAACCCGGGAACTAGCATCTAAAAATACTGCGCACTCAATCTCAATCCGGCTAATTCATCGAAACCAAACATTAGGTTCATATTCTGAACTGCTTGCCCCGATGCTCCTTTCGACAGGTTATCGATTGTTGATGTTACCAATAGCTTGTCGCCGTATTTTGCCAGATGTACCAAACCTTTGTTTGTCCCTACCACCTGTTTCATGTGGATTTTATTCTTGGAAACAACTACGTTTTCTGAGTCTTTATAGAAATTTTCGTATATCTCGTAAGCTTCTTCAACCGTGCCTTCAAACTTAGTGTACATTGTTCCAAAAATACCTCTTGCAAAGTCACCACGACTTGGCAGGAAGTTAATTTCCTTATCGAAACCGGCTTGTAATTCCACAATGCTTTCTCCTATTTCGCCAAGATGTTGGTGAGTAAACTCTTTATATGTAGAAAAATTATTGTTACGCCACGAGAAGTGAGTTGTTGCCATTGGCTTTACTCCTGCTCCAGTAGATCCTGTAACATAATTTACATGCAAATCGTCTTTAAGCAATTGCTTTGATGCAAGCGGAAGAATAGCAAGCTGGATTGCTGTTGCAAAACATCCCGGATTAGCTATATAATTTGCTTTTTTTATAAGTTCACGATTTGTTTCAGGCAAACCGTAGATGAACTCTTTCCCCTGAAATACCATATCGGCATTCAAACGAAAATCGTTACTTAAATCTACTATTTTAGTATCTGCAGAAAACTCGTTAGCCTCTAAAAATGCACTTGAATTTCCGTGTCCGAGACATAAGAAAACTACATCTACATCTTTATTAATTTCACTTGAGAATATTAATTCTGTATCTCCTATCAAATCTTCGTGAACATCGGAAAGTTTATTCCCGGCATTCGAAGTTGAATAAACGAAATCAATCACCGCCTCAGGGTGGTTCACTAATATTCTACAAAGTTCTCCGGCTGTATATCCGGCTCCGCCTATTATACCTGTTTTTATCATTTTATAATGCTTTTGCCTTTTGGCTTTTGGCTGTTAGCTTTTGACAACTGCCAAGAGCTAAAAGCCAAGAGCTAAATGCTATTTTTTATTAACCGAGTGATATATCTTATTCGAAGTAGAAAGAATCTTAATAAATCCTTTAGCTTCTTCTGAATTCCACAATTTGTTTACTTCTCCGTAATCGCCAAATTCGTTACTCATCAAATCAAATGAAGACTTTATTCCGTTTATCTGGAATGTATATGGCATTAACGTTAGCTCTACGCTTCCTGTAACTGATTTTTGAGAACTTTCGAGGAATGCTTCAATATCTCTCATTATAGGATCAAGATATTGTCCTTCGTGAAGCAACATTCCGTAAAAATCTCCCAATTGAGCTTTGTGGTATTGTTGCCACTTAGATAAAGTATGTTTTTCTAGTGCCTGATGGGCTTTTATAATCGTAATTGCTGCAGCAGCTTCAAAACCTACTCTACCCTTTATACCAATAATTGTATCTCCAACGTGTATATCTCTACCTATTGCATACGCTGACGTAAGCTCTTCAACCTTCAAAATTGCATCTAACGAAGAAAAAGTTTCACCATTTACACCTGTAATCTGACCTTTTTCAAATTCAATTGAAATTGTGTCCGGCTCCGTTTTGGTAAGCTGACTGGGGTAAGCAGAATCCGGTAAAGCCTTATGCGAAGTAAGTGTTTCAGCACCGCCTACAGATGTTCCCCAAATACCTTTATTGATAGAATATTGTGCTTTTTCCCATGCCAGATCAACTCCTTTTTCTTTTAAATAACTAATTTCCTCTTCTCGAGTTAGCTTCATATCCCGAATAGGAGTGATAATTTCAATACCCGGTGCCAGAGTTTGGAAAATCATATCGAACCTAATCTGATCATTTCCTGCGCCCGTACTTCCGTGAGCTACAGCATCGGCTCCAACTTCTTTAGCATATTCAATAATTGCAATAGACTGAAATACTCTCTCAGCAGATACAGATAATGGATAAGTGTTATTTTTAAGAACATTACCATAAACCATAAATTTAATGGCCTTATCATAATACTCTTGTGTTATATCTAAATTCACATGCTCTACAGAACCCATTTCTTGGGCTTTAGCAGTAACTACCTCTAATTCTTCTTTCGAAAATCCTCCTGTATTTACTAAAACCGTATGAATTTCATAACCTTTTTCTATTCCGAGATACTTTAAACAATATGTTGTATCTAAACCTCCGCTATATGCTAATACTACCTTTTTCATCTGTTTATAATCTTATGTTTTGATCTTTTCATCACTCAATACGACATAAAACATCAAACATTATTTATTTTACTTACTAAATGTTAAGAACAAATATTTCTTTGATTTCTTAATTTTCTTTGCTGTTAAAAACAACGATTGTTTTATTCTTTTAAGTCTAGCTAAAACCTTTGATTTTTCCTCAAAATTGAACTTTTCCTCATCATCTTTGCGTTCAGGATCGTATAATAATCCGGTACAAAGACACATTTTGTGATTTGTCCTTTTTAGAACATCATAATTCACACAAGTTTTACATCCTTTCCAAAAGGAATCATCCTGAGGTAGTTCAGAAAAAGTAACAGGTTTATAACCTAATTCAGTATTGATTTTTAAAACAGGTAAGCTTGTCGTTATTCCAAAAATCTTTGCTTTTGGATACAACTCCATAGAATAATTAAAAATTTTAGCCTTGATTTTTTTTGCCAATCCTAAATTTCTAAAATCCGGGTGAACAATAAGTCCTGAATTTACCAGAAACTTTCCTCCCTGAAATATCTCTATATATGAGAATCCGGCAAACCTTCCGTCTTCAGCAATAGCTATAACAGCCTTTTCCTCTTTTATCTTTGCCTCAACATATTCAAATGAACGTTTTGCAATACCTGTTCCCCTGGCATTTGCAGAAGTCTCAATAGTATCAAGTATTTCATTTACATACTTAACATGCGAAGCATCACTGACAAATACGTCTATATTCATAAACTATGAATTAACAATCATTAATTATATCTTGACAATTAATGTCAAACCTATTACTCTTAAACTTATGTTGGAATATCTATAACATGAAATAAAATGGTACGTAACCATTCACTAATACCTATACACGCACAGGGCGGCGGCGGTATAAAATCATAGCACAGCGGCGTGTAGAATACTCCGTTGATGTAGAATTTGTATGTGCTATTATTTTAATCACTTTTGTTCTGTTTAGTGCTGTAAAAATATAACTGATTTTTCATTTAAGAAATAAAAATTACGGAAAATAATCACATCTCCGCATTTAATATCAAAAATCAACATTTAACACTTTTCAGGTAATATTTTAAAACAACGTCCCCTCTATTTCCTAAAAACAATTAGTTTATACAACTTAAATAAGCAGTAAAAACAAAAGAAAGGACAATTAATCATTAGACTATTCAATTAAATATCGGGGAATTTTGCTGTTAGCAATAATATTTTTTACAATTCATAGAATTATTTTCCTGAATTATCAGGACACTTAACAGTGTCATAATAAACTATAAATTCTTATTAAGAATTTAAAATTTAGTCTTTTCGCCAATTTATTATTTACCGTATTTTAATTTAAGTCCGTCCGCAACCCTGCCTAAATTAAGCCAGCCATACAGGTATTCATTACCTTGTGATTTTGAAAAAACCCGAACAGCCCCATAAACATTTTCACGACGAATTTCATCATAATATAATATACTGCTATAAATACCTCTAAAGTACCATGAGCCATCCTTTTCTTTAATTTCAACAGTAAACTTCGCTCCTTCCTCTTCCGGAATATCAATTACAGCAACAAAGTTCTTATCCTTTTTACTTTCAATTTTATAACCCAGCCATGATAAATAACTCTCAATTTGTTCATCACTGTAATCCTGGTTATTATGTACTATTGTATCTGTACCATCAACCTGATTTATCATTCCACAAGATGAAATTATTATGGACATTATTAAAAGGATAATTTTCTTCATAAACTTGCTTTGTTTTTAGTTAGTTAATCGTTTATTACTGCCCATTCCGGCATCTCGGTAATATCGATATCGAAAACATAAATAGCAAAAAAGTAAACTCCGGTAGTCACTATTGCCACACCGATAAAATTCAACCAAACTCCGGTTCTCACCATATCTATCACCTTCAATTTATTTGTTCCAAAAACCACAGCATTTGGAGGTGTAGCAACCGGCAGCATAAATGCCAGTGATGCTGCTAATGTTGCGGGCAACATTAAAACCAATGGATTTACCTGAATCTTCACAGCTATCCCTGCCAAAATTGGTAATATCATCTCAGTAGTGGCTGTGTTTGACGTCAATTCGGTTAAAAAAGACATCAATAAGGCCGTTAAAGCTATTATCAATAATGGAGGTAACTGCCCTATAAACTGAAGTTGTTCACCAAACCAAATCGCCAATCCAGATTCTACGAAACCCTGTGCCAGAGCAAAACCCCCACCAAACAACAAAACTATATGCCATGGCAGCTTAGCTATGTCACCTGTTTCAAGTAATCGTGTGTAATTAGGGTTCTTCGATGGTATCAGATATAAAATAAATGCTACTACTATCGCTACGGTACCGTCATTTATATATTTCGGTTTATTGAACAACTCTACCCAACCGGGAATATTAAAGGAATCGAATTTAACTCCGGCCCTGAAAATCCATAGAAGAGCCAGTGTAATAAACATAAACAGGATAGCTTTCTCGTCATAACTCATTATTTTGAGCTTACTATACTGCTTTTCTATAATTTCATCACTACCACTTACTTCATTTTTCGGGCGATACATAAAATACAGTAACACCCAGGCTATAAAAAACATTACCATACTAATAGGTAATGCAAATACAAACCATTGGGTAAATGAAATTTCAGGGGCTTCAGGAAATATTATAGAAAAGATTCTGGTAAAAGACAGGTTTGGCGGAGTTCCCAGTAATGTAGCTATTCCACCTATGGAAGCACCATAGGCAATTCCAAACAAAAGCCCTGTAGAGTATTTAACTGCATCATTTTTTTCGAGATACTCACCGGATTTAGAAATTATCGATATTGCTACAGGTACCATCATCATTGCGGTAGCTGTATTCGACATCCACATAGACAAAAACGCTGTAGCCAGCATAAATCCAAAGAGTACTTTTGCAAAACCGGTTCCTGTTAAAAGTAAAATTTTTAAGGCAATACGTCGGTGTAAGTTATGTTTCTCCATAGCTATTGCCATCAAAAAACCACCGATAAACAGGAATATAATATGATTAATATAAGCAGCGGAAACATCTTTACCATCCATTATTCCAAACAATGGAAAAAGTATCACCGGCAAAAGAGCTGTTACACCAATCGGAACAGCCTCACTGGCCCACCAAATTGCCATTAATACAGCAATAGCCAAGGTATAGGTAATTGCAGGCTCTCCGGGTTTTAAATCCGCAAATATTGAAATCAACAAAAAGGTTATGATTCCAATTATTACGAAGATGTTTTTGCGGGTTAGCATTTAGGATTGTTTAGTAATATAAATATATTGGATATTTTTGATTTATTGCCACTAATTGCTAATTAATAAACTGCCTTACGGCAGTTTTTATTACTCAAAATCAACTATCTGTCAAATCTACTTCAGGTAAAGACTTTTCGGTCTTAGCTCCCAGATCTTTCAGCTTTTGTACCTGCCCAAGAACATTACCCCTGCCCTCTGACATCTGATTCATGGTTTTGTTAAAAATACCCTGAGTTTTATTGAGACTTGCTCCTATCTCATTCAATCCCTCCACAACTGAAACAAATTTATCGTAAAGCTTACCTCCCCTTTCTGCTATTTCCAAGGCATTCTGATTTTGATATTCTCGCTTCCATAAATCCGACAGCATCTTTAATGCAGCAATCAGGTTCGTTGGACTGATTAATAAGATTCTCTTTTTATATGCGTAATCCCAAAGTTTTGAATCGTGTTTTATAGCTTCGAGATAAGCAGGTTCTATCGGGATAAACATCATTACAAAATCCAGCCCTTTAGCAAAATTCTGATAGCTTTTCGCACTCAACATATCAATATGTCTCTTTATTGAGCTTATATGATTTGTAAGGCTTTCTTTTTGTTCTGTCACTATATCGGCCGACACATACCTTTCGTAATCCAGCAGTGAAACTTTTGAGTCAATAATTATTTTACGCTGATCAGGATAATTCATAATAACATCAGGCTGCATTTTTTTTCCTGATTCATCTTTTAAAATTTTACCGTCATCATCCTTCAAAAATTCCTGTACATGATACTCCCTGCCTTTGGTCAGCCCTGAATTTTCAAGAATATTTTCAAGAATCATCTCACCCCAGTCTCCCTGAGTTTTTGAAGAACCTTTTAAAGCCCTGGTTAGATTATGGGCCTCTTCGCTAATTTTTGAATTTAAAGCAACCAGCTTTTCTATCTCCTTTTCGAGAGAAAATCTCTGCTTATTTTCCTTTTCATAGGTTTCCTCAACTTTGCTTTTAAAATCATTGATATTCTTTCCCAACGGATCGAGGATAAGCTTCAAATTATCCTGATTTTGCTTGCTGAACTTTTCACTTTTTTCTTCAAATATTCTATCGGCAAGAACTTTGAATTCATTTGTGAATTTATCTCCTATACCCTCTAATTCCTTTTTCTGATTTTCCAGCTTTTCATTTAAACCGGCCTGCTTTTCGGAAAGTGAAATGTTTTCTTTCAGCAGTTCCTGATTTACCTGTTGAAGTTCACCGAAATTGTCTTTAGCAGATACTAATTCAAGTTCTTTTATTTCTAATTTACTTTTTTCGTTTTCCAAGCGTTCATTAAATACTGCTACATCCGAATTCAAATTTTGATTAACGGCCAATGCATTGTCTAGCTTCTCTTCCAGCTCTACCCTATCTTTCTTATTTCTAAACAGAATAAAACCAATGAGGATACCAACAGCTAATGATATAATGATTGAAAATATAAGTTCTTGCTCCATATTTTTTGCAGATAATTTACCTTGCTAATATATGAAGTCTGTTTTCAATATTTAATAATCATTATAAAAAGTCCGCAATAAAATCTATTTTCGGATAATTCATTTGTTTAATAAGATCTTTAATACGTTTACTATTATTTTTTGACTTAATAATTTTACGATAAACTATAATCTTAATACTGATATGATAGCAAATAAAATTTATCCAAAATGAATTAAAAAAAGTATTTATTAACTGTTACGGTAGATATACTTTTTTTTACATCTCACAAATATTTCCCCGTGACTCTTTAGGTTTAACATTTCTATTCTATATCTGCTAAAAGTAAATATAACTGTAGTTATTTTTTATGCATATTAAGAAGTCCGAAATCAAAAGGTGTCCACAAACACGCTTTTATATCACTTTCCTTTAATCCTGAATTTACCCAGCTATTGCATGTATTAAAACAGGTAAAACTTCCCATAGCTTCGTAAAAATTATCATTATTTGAATAGCCCCTGTTATTCAGTTTTATCTTTTTATTATGAGAATCTAAACTAAATGTCCTGTATATATATCGGTTGATTTTATTCAGTTGATCTTGATTAACTTTTATTTCTGTCCAATCTCCATGGATTATTGAATACCTGTTTACACGTATTAAAGCGGAGCTTTTGATAAACAGTGCTCTACAGGCAGTACTATATGTTAAATCATCCCAAGTTGGTGTATTGAGGTAAAAATTCCTGTCGCCCCAGCCAAATGCATAAAAATTATCGTTTTGGGATTGTTTTAGACCGTCTAAAAGTATAGAATCCAGTTGATTTTCGGCTATTATTATATTCAGGTGAATTCCATTTGATTCTAAATAAATTGACTTGTTTTTCACTGAATTATCATCCTTAGTATTTACAGGGATAAATGTTAGTAGTAGTGACAGTAGAAAATACCCAACAGGAATTAATACAATTGTAATAATCCATTTTAATATCTTCTTAATAGTCTTCATATCTTACCAGCTTTGGCAGTATCACTTATGCAAATAGGAATAATTGAATAAGTTACGCATTTTATAAATGATTACCGTAATAAACAACATTTGATTGAAGGTACATTTATCATTTATCCCTTCGCTACGGTCAGGTCAGGACATGCTTTCCTCTTTTATCTTTCCTCTTT
>JBDLJM010000078.1 GCA_039714315.1 Bacteroidota bacterium
GTTCTCTTTTAGTATTCTCAAGACCGGAGAAGAAGGTTATGACCCTCAGAACATCTCTGTACCTCAACCACCTATAAACATTACAGAAAGGTCCTGGTTATATTATTTTAGATATCTTATTCGAGGAAAGTATTTATCCGAAAACTCAAGACAGTCCAATTGTATCGGAACGGATTGAATCAAGTGAAAGACTTACTGTTACAACTCCCACAATAGAATCAATTCTAGGAGATAAACTTACTGCCTTTGCACCCAATACAACAGGTATTTTGTATGGTAAAGGAAAAGGTCAGGAAATCATTAAGCAGTTGTTCGATATTTCTTGTCTATATGACGAGGTAGATAATGTTTCAGATGCTTATGAAAGTTTTAATACTACTGTTCAAAAAGAATTAAAATATAGAAACCTTGACGTATCTCAGATTGAAGTATTGGATGATATAACCAATACATCCATTTTATTAGCAAAAAGAGAGAAAAACAAGTTGTCTCATGAAAAAGAATATTTCAAAGAATTACAACAAGGCTTAAAACAATTTGGTAGTTTTTTAATAGAAGGGGCTTTCACAATTGAGGATGCAATAATAGCTTCGGCCAAAGCAGCAATAATTGCCAATAGATTAAAGAAAAATAATCTTACACAACTCCCAATATTTTCGGATCAGGATGTTAGTGAGTTAAAAATAGAAGGTGAATTAAACTTTTTAAATAAGCTTAAAAAACTAAAAGATAAGTCAGCATTTTTCTATTGGTGGCAAGTAGTTAACGAGCTATAGCAATAATAAACTTGAATTTTATAAGAAGCAACTAATCGAACTGAAAGAATAATATGAATAACGGCACCAACGCCCCATCAAACCAAACCTTGAACAAGTGGTTTGATGATATATTAAGCTTTTTAAAAAGGTATTTATCACTGAAAAACAAAGACGAAAGAGAATTTTAATTAACGAGCTTTCTTTGGTAGCGAAGTGTATAAAAATTTCAAGCACCCCCAGAAGAGACACTTGTAAGATTCAATATTCCAACACCTTAAACCTGCAACCCATCCTTATTCTCATTTAAATAACTGTCCAATTTTCTTTGGATATAAAATTCCGTATAAGCTTTTAAAATGTAACAGCATCTTAACATCCTTGTATTAGCTCTGTAATAATGATGCTTTTTATTTGCAGTGTAAAAATTAATTAATAAACGAAATGAAAATGAAAAAAATATTCTTAATCATGTTGATAGTTGCTAGTGCAATAAATGCTAGTGCAATTAACGAAAAGGGGGACGAAGCAAAAACAAAAAATTCTAAGTCTGTTACTTTATTGCAAGGAACAGTACTCGAAGATGTAGAAGGAGAAAAAACTCCAATTCAATTTGCAATGGTTTCGTGCAAAGGAACAGATCTGAATACATTTACCGACAAAAACGGAGAATTTAACATGCAGATTAAAGAACCCGGTAAATATACACTACGTTTTAGTTATGCAGGTTATAAAGTTGTAGAAAAAGAAGTTGATGTAGTAAAATCGACAATTTTAAATTGTGATATAATTAAAGAAAAGTAACACTATTTAGAAGTTATTTTAAATAACAAGGTTGATTTTTGATGAAAAAGATTTCTTTATTACTGCTTACTTTAACAGTGAGTCTGAGCTTATATGCCCAACAGAAAACAATTAGTGGAGTAGTTTACGAGGAAGTAAATGGCGAAAAAGTACCACTTCCATTTGCCAATGTTTTTGTTCCCGGAACTACAAGAGGTACTACTTCTGATATTGATGGAAAATACATTCTGTCGGTTACCGACCAAGATAAATTTGCTAAAGTTAGTTTTATTGGATACGGAGATATTCAAGAAAAAATTCCAGCTTTAGATGACGCTAATATTGTAATAGATTTTACAATGAGTCAAGGAGGAGGAGTGGCACTCGACGATGTTGTTGTTGTAGCTCGAAAAAATACTGAAAGTGAAAGTGTCTTAATGATAGAGCAAAAAAACGCTGTTAAAAGTGTCGAATATATAGGCTCGCAAAATATGAGTATCCAAGGTGTTTCTGATGCAGCCGGAGCTGTGACAAAACTTTCAGGAATAAGCAAACAGGAGGGGTCGAAATCTCTAAATGTTCGTGGATTAGGAGATAGGTACAATACTACAACTTTAAATGGTTTACCTCTTCCTTCAAATAATCCCGAATTGAAAAACTTTGACCTAGGACTTTTCAATTCAGATGTAATATCGCATATTGAAGTTGAGAAAACCTATAATAGCAATCTTAACGGTGATTTTGGTGGTGCTAATATCGATATCAATTCTAAGGTATTAAACGATGATCAGTTTTTAGAAGTTGCGTTAGCTTATTCTTTAAATTCAAACGTATTACTTCCGGAAAGATTTTTCCTTGCAAGTGTAGGAAACACAAGTGGTTTTTATAATGGTGATAATCCAAATACCGATGCTATTGTAAATGGAAATTCGTATAATTTCGAAAATTCATGGAATCCGAATACACACAATCCTTTTATAAGCGGAAGTGCTGCAATTACCGGAGGAAAAAAATACGATATCGGCGATGGTGAACTAAGAACATTCTTTAATATATCTTTCGATAGTGATTATAATTATACCGAGAAAATAGAGAGAGTAGCTAATGCATCGGGGTTTGCTCTAACAGATTTACAAGGCACAGAATTCTCATATAATACTCAAACAACAGGTTTATTAAATCTAAACTTTACAAAAGACAATAGTAGCTACTATTTCAACTCTTTATTTGTAAATGGTAGTGAGCAAGAATTAACAACACTTTACGGCGAAATTAGAGACGTTAGTGCTAATAAAGATGGGTTGGTTAGAAGAGGACAGTTTCAACGTAATACAATCCTTGTTAATCAATTGTTAGGTACACACAATCTGGATGAAAAAACAGATTTCGAATGGGGCTTATCATATAACACCTTAACTAATACAGTTCCCGACAGGCAACAAAATACATATGAGGTTTATGACCCTAATACAAATATTGGAGAATTAGATCCTTTTTCATCAGGACGTAACTTTAGATATTACCAAAGCTTCGACGAAAACGAAATAGCGGCAAACCTGAATTTCTCCAGAAAGTTTGGATTGGATAAGGAAAACGATACATATAAAGGAAAATGGAATGTAGGATATTCAGGAAAATTCAAATTCAGAAACTTTAATTCTGTTCAGTATAACCACCAGGTTTTTCGCGAAGCAAATAATCAGAATATTAGAGTAGATATTAACGATGTAGATAGTTTCTTAAACGAGCAAAATTACCTAAACAATAGATTTGATGTAAAAACTATTAAGGTAAATGGTGAGCACGGTTTTAAATACAACGGTTATAGCTATGTAAATGGAGGATTTGGGTTATTAGAATACAATATCAATAACAGGCTAAATATGCTCACTGGTTTAAGAGTAGAAAATATTCACCAAAGTATAAGTTATTTATCGTCTCAAAATACAACCGGCTTAGAAGAAAGCACACAGTTTAACAAGCTTTCAGTATTACCTAGTGTATCATTCAAATACAGGTTAAACGATAAAGCTAACCTACGTTTAGCTGCATCAAAAACATATACATTACCACAATTACAAGAAATGCCTTTAATTGTTTTTGAAGGAATTAGTGATGATACTTACGGTAACCCATATATATATCCTTCTGATGTTTACAACACCGATTTAAAATGGGAATACTTCCCTAAAAATGGAGAAATGTTCAGCGCAACAACCTTTGGAAAATACATTGTTAATCCAATTAACAAATTTGCAGCAAACTCTAGTTTTAGCGAATATACAAGTGCCAATACCGGCGACTGGGGATATGTTTACGGAATTGAATTAGAAGCTAGAAAAACGCTTTTCAACTTTAGCGACGACGATAACATCGATAAGATTCAAGTATCCGGAAATTTAACCTTGATGCAAACAATACAGGAGTTAGATTCAGAAAAGGTAGCTAGCGAAACTAATGGGTACTTTTATTCTAACTTCAATAAAAACAAAGATGCCTTACAAGGAGCAGCTCCAATTTTGGCAAATATGTCGCTGAGTTATGCTAAAAAGTGGAACGAGCAAAAAAATACTGCAAACATATCTATAATCTATAATTATATATCAGATAGAATTTACTCACTAGGGCACACATCTATGGGTAATCAAGTTGATAAGGCTGTTAATACAGTGGACTTTGTAGTAAAAACCGGTTTTGATAAAGTAGGAGTTTCGTTTAAGGCACAAAATCTTTTAAATCCTTCTATCGATAGAGTTCAAGTAAACGAAACAAGCAATGTACTTGTTAATTCATATAAACGCGGAAGAAAAATTAATATTTCAATAACATATAAATTTTAACTTAACAATTCTTTTAAAAATGAAAACAATTAACAAATCTTTATTACTTATTCTAGTTGCAGCTGTATTTATGTTTAGCTGTGAAAAAGAAGACACACCTGATAACAATAATAATGTTATCGAAGGAAATCAATTAGGCAGTGTTACTTTAACAGAGTCGGCTACTTTAGATGCAGCCACTGCATACCAATTAAACGGGGTACTTACAGTACAAGAAGGCGCTGTTTTAACTATCCCGGCAGGAACTGTAATTACTGCAGAGGGAGGAACAACTTCGTATGTAATGATAGAGCAAGGAGCTCAAATTTTGGCAGAAGGTACTGCTACAAACCCTATTGTTTTTACTTCAACAGTAAAAGAACCGGCTAGCTGGGGAGGATTAGTTATTTGTGGGTACGCTCCAACAAATAAACCGGGAACTTCAGAAGTAGGAAATAAGCCTTATGGTGGAGATGATGCTGACGACAATTCAGGAGTATTAAAATATGTAAGAGTTGAATACTCCGGATACAACTTTACCGATGAAAAACAGTTTAACGGAGTTTCTTTATTTGCTGTAGGTAGTGGAACTACTGTAAGTTATGTTTCTTCTTATAACGGAAACGACGACGGGATCGAATTCTTTGGAGGTACAGTAGATGCCGACCACTTAGTTTCTATCAATAGTGGTGATGATGGAATTGATTTTGCTGACGGATGGCAAGGATCGGGAAGTTACTGGTATGCTTATAACTCAACAAAATCCGGTATCGAAGGATCTAACAACGGTTCATCCGGTGCAGCAACTCCAATGACAAATGGAACATTTACAAATATGACAATTTACAGAATGGGAGAGAAACCATGGTTCTTAAAAGAAGGATCCGGAGTTCAGGCTATCGATAATATAATCATCGGAGGTTTAGCCGATAATAAAGGTCACGCTTACTTTTTTGCACAAGCCGATGATGTTGATACGTTTGATCGTATTTCTGCCGGAGAAATTACAGTTACTAACGCAAACTTTGTAAATGTGGGTGCAGGTAATGATGTAAAAGCTGTTGAAGGAATTACAGTAGGAGAAAATGCTTCGGCAACTGGTGCAGGAGAATACACAGATGCAACAACTATGCAACCTACTTGGGCTGATGGTTGGGCAGCACCTTCAAATTAATTTAGTATATTTATATAATAGTTTAATTATTATTATTATTATCAATTAGGGGTAGGTCTTTGGCCTACCCTCTCTAATAATAAAAAAATGCAAAAAAAGTTATTAATATTTGTCTTATCCATTTCGTTTATAACAACAATTATTGCTCAGAACATCGAGATTAATAAGGAATATTTTTTATCAATAGGCGAAACTGAAAGTTTCGAATATGTAAATAGAAGCAAAGAAATTAAACATTGCGAATTATACTTAGAAACCTTTCTCGAAAGTAAGTATAAGGACGATGTTACTAAGATTTACGATAAGGCTTTTTATATTGAGGCATACGATGTTGCAACAACAAAATTTGAAGTAGACAGTTTACAACTTTACCTTCAAAAATTTCCAAACGGAAAATATCAACGAAAGGCAGAAATGGCTGTAGATATAATTAGTTGGCAAAAGGCAAAAGCCGAAAATACGCCAGAATCTATAAAAGCCTATTTAGAAAAATTTCCAAATGGTAGAGCTGCAAAAATAGCACAAAAAGAGCTTGAAAAGTTTTAGATTCATAACATTGTAATATCTTCGGTTTAAATTTTGTTGTTTAGATATTATCAATATTTTACTTAGCTAATATTAAAATGAATAAAAAGAAAATATTAATTGCCGACGATGAAAGGGATATTAGCGAAATTTTAAAGTTTAACTTGGTTTCGGAATATGATTTAACCATTGTTTACTCAGCCGAAGAAGCACTTGAGTTAGAATTAGAGCAATTCGATTTATTTATTCTCGATGTAATGATGGAAGAAATTTCAGGGTTTCAGTTAGCTGATATTATACGTCACGAAAAAAACTTAAATACTCCAATTATTTTTCTAACTGCAAAAAATACTGAGAATGATCTTTTAACAGGCTTTAGTATTGGTGGTGACGATTATATAAAAAAACCATTTTCTATAAACGAAGTAAAGGCAAGAGTTTATTCAGTTCTAAAACGTTCTAATAAAAAGCAGCTGCTTATTAATAAAGATGATGTATTTATTTATAAGGATTTAGAAGTTTCCGAGAAGTCAAAAGAAGTTAAAATCAATCAAGAAGTATTAAACCTCACAAAAAAAGAATTAGAAATTTTAAATCTTCTAATAAAAAATAAAGATGAAATTTTTTCGAGGGAAGATATTTTCAAACATGTTTGGGATAGTGAATCTTTTGTAGGTGATAGAACAATCGATGTTCATATTACCCGGTTGAGAAAAAAACTTGGCGACTACGGAAAGTGTATAGTAAACCGAGTAGGCTACGGCTACAAGTTTGAAACAAAATAGACATGGGGCAAAAGACTTACATACCTTATAAAACAAGAATAATTGTAACCTTTGTTTCGATGTTTTTTTTATTTGCCGGAACAGTAACAGTTTACCAATATCAAAGAGAAAAAGAAACAAAAATCTTATCTATAGAAAACACTCTTTGTCAATATTCTGATATAATATTTAATCACCTTAATAAAAACAACGACTATACTTACGTTGATAGTCTTGTAGAGTTATTTCCTGTTGAAAACTTACGAGTTACAGTAATTGATTTATCAGGAAAGGTATTGTTTGATAATGCAGTACGCGACGTAAAAGAATTAGATAATCACGGAAGTAGGCCGGAAATATTATCAGCCAAAAGTAATACCAAAGGTTATAATATTAGAAAATCTGCAACCACAGGAAAAGAATATTTTTACTTTGCCAAAAATTACGAAAACCTATTTGTGCGTTCGTCGTTAATTTATAATATCCCTGTGATTAATCAGCTAAAAGTAGATACACTTTTTATATTAATTACTGCAATAATTTTTATTGTATTCTTAATCATAGCCCTGTTTGTAGCCGATAAACTGGGTGATTCAATTTTAGTTTTAAAAAATTTTGCAATCAATGCAAAAAATAATAAAGAACAACAAAGTACCATTATCGATAAACTTCCAAACGATGAGCTAGGTGTAATCGCTCAAGAAATTATTACTCTTTATAGTGATATTAATAAGGCAAAAAATATATTATCTATAGAGCGTGAAAAGCTTAATAATCATTTTCAATACTCGAGTAAAGGAATTGCTATTTTCAATGAAAAGAGAGAAAATATTTTTGTTAATCCTTTATTTATACAATATATCAACATAATTTTAACCAAAAGCAACGTAGTATCTGAAGATATTTTTAAATCAAAAATTTTTAAAGGGGTAATAGGTTTTGTAGATAAAAAGTTGACAGATAATTCAAAGGGTAAAATTTATAACTATAATGAAAATATAGAAAGTAACGGAAAATATTTTGAGATAAATGCAAGTGTGTTTTTTGATAAAAGTTTCGAAATTTCTATTGCTGATATAACTAAAGATGAAAAAAGAAGAATTCTAAAACATGAAATTACCGGAAATATTGCTCATGAACTAAAAACGCCGGTTACTATAGTAAAAGGTTATTTAGAAACAATTACCGAAAATAAGGATCTGGAGAGCGAGCAATCTGATTACTTTTTGAGCAGATCTATTGAGCAAATCAATAGGCTTGTTGATATTATTAATGAAATTAGCATTATTTCTAAACTAGAAGAAGCCCCTAACCATTATGAAATAGAGGAATTAAATTTAAATGAAATTCTTAATAATATCAAAATCTATCTTGGTGTAAAGCTAGATAAGAAAAATATTATTTTACATATAAATTTATTTGAAGGGGTAATTATTACAGGAAATAAAACCCTTATACATTCTATTTTTCAAAATTTAATAGACAATTCTATAAAATACGCAGGCGAAAATACTACTATCGAAATTAATACTTATTTAGAAGACGATACTCACTATTATTTCTCATATAGAGATAATGGTCCAGGAATACCAGAAGAACACATCCAAAGGATTTTTGAACGATTTTACAGGGTAAGCAAAGGAAGGTCAAGAAGTACAGGAGGATCCGGTTTGGGACTTTCTATTGTAAAAAATGCAGTACAATTTCACAAAGGCGTAATAAATGCCAAAATCCATAAAAATGGAGGATTAGAGTTTGTTTTTTCTCTTGGAAAGAAGAGCGATAGAGTGAATAAATTATAATACATTAAAAAATTAGTACAGTTCTTTATAAGAGAAAAAGTCAGAAAAAGAAAACACCCAAACCATTAAATTTTAACAGTTTGAGTGTTTAGATTTCTGAAGGAAGACAAAAGGGGCAGAGTTTAGCTTTTTAGCTATCTAAATTGCACTGGATAGGCCGAATTTAGCTCTTTAGCTTCCTAAATGACAACAGGATAGTCAGAATTCAGCTTTTTAGCTTTCTAAAAGACGACAGGATAGTCAGAATTGGCTTTTTAGCTTTCTAAAAGACGACAGGATAATCAGAATTGACTTTTTAGCTTTCTAAATTGTAAGAATATATTAGGAAAATAACTTTTAAGAAGTTGTAAGTAAAGGGATGCAAGTCCTGGGTCGGATTTAGTCTTAGCAACCTTTAAAGTAAAAGCCTGTCACGCTTTTTTATAGTGTGATGCCAGCGAGCTAAAATACTTTGATTTTAATAGTGCATTCAGAAATTCATTTATATGTTAATTCTGGTTATTTCTTTTTTTTATGCTTCAGCACCTCTGCATCTATATGAAAAATGATATCTTCTGCTATATTTTTTATATGGTCACCAGTACGTTCTATTTTTTTTGTGGTAGCAAATAATAAGAGAAAAGGTTTAACTTCAGATGGACTTTCTTTGATTAGTTTGCTAATAGCATTAAAAGCCTTTCCGTTAATCTTGTTTAGTTTCACATCTTTTTTGTACACATCTCTGGCTAGTTTTGAGTTGCCTTCTTCGTAAGCCTTGTGGATGTCGGTCATCATAGAAATGGCAATGTCAAACATCTTAGACATCTGTATTTTCTCCAGGGCTTCTTCAGGAATTGGCTTGGCAATATCAATTACATAGCCTGCAATACTATCCGCATAATCTCCTATTCGTTCTAAGTCGGAATTGATTTTAAGTGAAGCTATTACAAACCTTAAATCAGTAGCTACCGGCTGAAACAATACACAGATGTTTTCGCAGATTCTGTCGATGTTAAGTTCTAAAGCATTAATCAATTTTTCGCTATGAATAACGTCATGGGCTAATCCTTCATCGTTGTAAAGGAATGCGCCTTTTGCTTTTTCTAGCTGCGAAATGCAAAGTTTCATCATTTCTAGAATGGTGTCTTGCAGTTCTTTTAATTCTGTCTCCAAATGATTCATGGTTTTCTGATTTATTATCCGAATCGGCCGCTGATGTAATTCTCAGTACGTTCATTTTCGGGATTTGTAAATATTTTTTGTGTTGGTCCGTTTTCGATTAATTTGCCCATGTAAAAGAAAGCTGTTTCATCACTAATCCTACCGGCTTGTTGCATATTGTGCGTTACAATTACAATAGTATATTTTTCTCGTAGCTGAAAAATAAGATCCTCAATTTTTGCTGTAGAAATTGGATCAAGAGCGGAGGTGGGTTCGTCCATAAGAATTACAGAAGGTTCTACCGCAAGTGTTCGGGCAATACAAAGACGTTGTTGCTGTCCACCGGAAAGTGCTAAGGCCGGTTTTTTTAGATTGTCTTTAACCTCATTCCACAAATCGGCTAGTGTAAGTGCGGTTTGAACACGCTCATTAATAAAAGCCTTGTCTTTAATTCCTTGAATTTTTAATCCATAGGATACATTGTTGTATATAGATTTAGGAAAAGGGTTCGGCTTTTGAAATACCATGCCAACATCTTTCCTGAGTTGTTCTACATCTACTTTTTTACCTGTAATCTCTTTTCCGTCTAATTTGATTATACCTTTCATGCTAAAAGAATCAATGTAATCATTCATTCTATTAAATAGCCTGAGGAAGGTAGATTTTCCACAGCCCGATGGACCTATAAAGGCCGTAACCGAATTCTCTTTCATTCCGATAGAAACATTTTTTATCGCATGGAATTGCCCGTAAAACACGTCCGTATTTATAGCTTCTATCTTAAATGCCTCCGGTGCCAAATCATTGAATTGATCTTCTTTAGCTTTCTCCTTGTGTTCTATTGTTGAGCTCATATTGTTTTTACAAATTAATATTTTTCTGCCATCGGTTTCTAAAGTAAACTGCTATGCCATTCATTACGAATGTGATTACAAGCAGAATTATAATGGCTGCTGCTGCGTTGGTTATAAATCCGTGTTGTGGTCTGCTTATCCAATTAAATATTTGCATTGGCAAAACAGAAAATTCGTCCATTGGCGATTGAGGTGCAAATGGTACGTATGCCAATGCGCCAATTACAATTAAAGGTGCCGTTTCTCCAACTGCTCTCGATAACGCCAGGATAACCCCTGTTAAAATACCTCCAATTGAAGCAGGTAAGGTCTGGTGCCAAATAGTCTGCCATTTAGTTGCACCCATTGCAAAAGATGCCTCCTTAATTGTTGATGGCACCGCTTTTATAGATTCTCTCGTTGCCACAATAATAATTGGCAGAATAAGTAGTGAAAGGGTTAAACTGCCCGCTAATACACTTGCGCCTAAATTCATTATACGTACAAAGATTTCTAAACCAAGCAAACCGTATATGATGGAAGGTACGCCTGCCAAATTAGAAATATTGATCTCCAGTATGTTTGCAAATCTAGACTTCTTACCATATTCTTCCAGGTATATTCCTGCTGCAGCACCTATCGGAAATGCGATGACTGCTGTTAGGCCTAATATCCATATAGACCCCATCATTGCTGTCCAAATACCGGCTTTTTCCGGTTTACGAGAAGGGAGAGAGGTAAGAAAGTCCCAATCTATTCTCATTATTCCATCAACCAAAATATCCCCAATAAAAAGAACCAGCAAAAGCAAGGCAAGCAATGTGCTTCCCAACCCCCACACCATGAAGATTTGGTCTTTCAGTTTATTCCTTTTAGCTCTATTCATACTTCTGCTGATATTTTTTTCTTATCCAAAAGCTAACGGTGTTTAACATTAAAGTGAACACAAACAATGTTATTCCTGCTGCGAATATAGTTTTGTATTCCAGCGATCCGTGAGGCACATCACCCAAGCTTACTTGCACAATGTATGCAGTAATGGTTTCAATTGGAACTGTCGGATCCAATGTTAATCGAGGTTGTTGTCCGGCAGCAATGGCTACGATCATTGTTTCACCTACGGCTCTGGAAATAGCTAGGATTATAGATACTACTATTCCCGATGATGCAGCAGGAACAGCTACACGAAAGGCGGTTTGCAGTCTTGTTGATCCCATTCCATAAGCGGCTTCTCTTAGTGCTTTAGGTACAGCATTTAGTGCATCTTCACTTAATGAAGAAATAAATGGGATAATCATAATGCCCATAACAATGCCGGCAGAAAGCGCACTGAACCCGCTCATACCGGGAATAAATTGTTGAAGGATAGGTGTTACCACCATCAAAGCAAAAAAACCATACACTACAGTGGGAACGGCGGCCAACAATTCTAATAATGGCTTTAGAGTTTTTCTAAATCCCTTTGGAGCATATTCGCTTAGGTAAATGGCAACCGTTAAACCAATTGGAAGGGCAACGGCAATTGCAATGAAAGTTGTAAGTAATGTGCCAACCAATAGTGGCATTATCCCAAAATGTTTATTGGTAAATAGGGGTGTCCATTCCGGGTCGGTTAAAAATTCAACGATGGATACTTCAGAAAAAAAACTAAATGCTTCAATAGCGAGCACCAATATGATCCCAATGGTGGTTAGGATGGTAATGGCTGCGCTCAATCTTAGCAGCTGTTCTATTATTTGCTCTCTAACTTTCATTTTATTTGTGCGCTAAAACCTGACTATTAGCTAGCCAGGTTTTATCATAATCAAGTGAGTTAAATCAAATATTATTAATTGCCGGCAAAAGATTTAAAGTTGTCTTTTTGTTTTTGATATTCTGCTTTAGGAAGCGGGATATAGCCAACATCTTTAGAAAGCTCATCGGCATTATCCAGATAAAAGTTAACAAATTCTATCACTTCCAGTCTTTCAACAGCTTTACTGTTTACATAGATAAAAAGCGGTCGGGATAAAGGAGCGTAAGAGCCATCTTTAACTGTTTCTAAAGAAGGAGCAACGGGGCCGTTACCACCATCAACCGCTACTAAAGAAAGTTTATCTTTATTTTCTTCGTAATAAGCCAATCCGAAGAACCCTAAACCATATTTGTCACCGGCAATACCCTGAACCAATACGTTATCATCTTCGCTCGCTGTGAAATCACCTCTACTGGCACCACTCTCACCAACGATAGCTTCAGTAAAATAATCGTAAGTACCAGAGGCAGTTCCGGGTCCGAATAAGTGAATTTCTTCATCAGGCCATCCGTCTCTAATTTGGTTCCATTTAATAATTTGTCCTTGTGCTGCCGGCTCCCAAAGTTTCTTCAACTCTTCTACTGTAAAATGATCCACCCAGTCGTTGGAAGGGTTGATGAGAACTGCCAAACCATCATAAGCAACACTTAGCTCTAAATAAGAAATATTGTTCTCTTTACAGATTTCAATCTCCCTGTCTTTAATTGGCCTTGAAGCATCTGAGATGTCTGTTTCGCCTCTTGCGAATTTTTTGAAACCGCCTCCTGTTCCGGAAACACCAATAGTAACTTTAACCCTTGGCTGTTCGTTTCTGAATTCTTCGGCTACTGCTTCTGTAACCGGGTATACTGTACTGGAACCATCTATGGCAATGCTTCCTGATAATTCTGTTGTTGCGCTTTTGTTTTCAGCGTCTTGTTGATTTTCAGAGTTGCCCCCTCCACAAGCAGTAAATATAGTAATGACTGCTGCTAAAATTATTGCTTTTGTCTTCATCTTTTACTTCTTAACCTGTTTCACACAATATATACCTTATATATTACTCAAATCTTAATAGACTATTAAATGTTTGTTAATTCACGATAGTGATAAAGCCTTGTCTCCGTGATGGATACTGGTATAAACTTAATGTTATGTTTACCTTCATTCCTCACATCACAGAAAACTGAGATTAACTTATCAAGGTAACGGATAAGTTTTGAGGGGAATTAAAATTTTAAGATTAACTAGGGGAAATCAAGTGAATATATTATTGATGATTTTTATCAAAAAAACACATTACAAATGATAAAATAATCCAAAAATGTAGGAAAGTGAATGATAACAACTAATAATTCTACTGTCACCCAAACTGTCACAAAAAAAAACTCAGTAAACACTGAGGGTTTCGGGTTTTTCAGCGGAGAAAGAGGATGTGAAACAACTGCAAAGCAATCATGAACTCCTATTAAGTAATAACTTGTGAATAACCCTTAGCGCAAAAAACATTCTACAACAGCTTTCAATTCAGGCATATTTTGTAACCTTGCATCATAAATTTCAATCATGACTATACCCGAAATTATAGCGTTAATAATATCCGGAATTGCAGTAGGATTCATCAACACTCTCGCCGGTGGCGGAAGTATTATTTCACTTTCAATATTGATGTTTCTGGGGCTTCCTGCAGGTATTGCCAACGGTACAAACCGAATTGCAATAACCCTGCAAACTATTACTGCCACAATTAATTTCAAAAAAAATAATATTCTTGACAGCAAGAAAGGTATAAGGCTAGGTATACCTACAATAATAGGTTCTATACTGGGAGCTTACATTGCAATTGATATCAACGAAGATATATTTGAAAAAGCAATGGCGATTATTATGATAATCATGGTAATTTTCATTTTCCTAAGACCAAACAGATGGTTACTGAACAAACAGGAATTAATAGATAAAAAAGTAAGTATATGGCAATATATTCTTTTCTTTTTTATAGGTATTTACGGTGGTTTTCTTCATGTAGGTATTGGTTACTTTTTACTTGCTTCGATTGTTTTAGGTGCCGGTTATAATCTGGTAAAAGCCAATGCCATAAAAATTTTGATAGTGATGATGTACGTTCCCTTCAGTCTGGCTGTATTTATTTGGAACGATCAGGTAAACTATAAATACGGGCTTATATTATCTATAGGAAATGTAATTGGGGCTTATGTAGCTTCCAAATATGCAATAACGCGGGGAGCGGAATTTGTTCGCTGGGTAATTCTTGTTGTAGTGCTACTTACCGCAGCAAATATTTTTGGTTTTATTGATTTGAACGACGCTTTTCGATTGATAAAAGGATAGGATTAGATGTTGGACTTTAGACTTAGTAATAATACCGCTAGGGATAGAAACGGCACCCCGGAGCAAAAAATATTATGAACAAACTATTGAGGAAGCGACTAAAAGGAGCTCCCGGAAATGTATTGTAAATAT
>JBDLJM010000079.1 GCA_039714315.1 Bacteroidota bacterium
ACTATAAATACTTTTACTTTTCACTAAGCAGCAAAAATATAAAATGATTCCAGCGAAGTAAACTCATTCTTCGCAATGCCTTTAGACTTTAAACTTCAGGCTTTACCTCGTTGGTACTCTAATCCCCAAAGGTTGCTCGGTGATAAAATTTAGCAGTTGCTCAGTGATATAATTCAGCGGTTCATCGGCAAAGCCGAGACACAGTGCTCGGTGAATCTCCTTACGTCGATTTAAACTTTAGACTTCTGTCTTTTCTCTTTTGCCTTTTACCTTTTGTCTTTTACCTTTTGTCTTTTCTCTTTTGCCTTTTGTCTTTTGTCTTTTGCCCCATAATAGTTACATTTGCCCGCACTAAATGCTAATTTTCAAAAATGGGGACACCGGTAAAGCCATATAAAGAATCAGAGCTAGGAAAAAAGGAACAGGTAGCCGAGATGTTTGATAACATCTCACATAAGTACGATTTCCTCAATCACTTCTTATCGATGGGTATTGATATCCAATGGAGAAAAAAAGTAGTTAAACTGATTAAGCAAACAGAGGCGAAAAACATTCTGGATATCGCTACCGGAACAGGTGACCTCGCAATTGCCATGAGCAAAATAAATCCCGAAAAAATAACAGGACTCGACCTGTCAGAAGGGATGTTAAATGTTGGCAGAGAAAAAATTAAATCCCAAAAACTGGATTCCTTAATTGAGATGATTCAGGGTGATTCCGAAAATCTTCCATTCGAAGACAATACTTTCGATGCTATTACCGTTTCTTTTGGTGTAAGGAATTTTGAAAATTTAGATAAAGGCTTAAGAGAAATAAACAGAGTTTTAAAACCAGGGGGGACTTTTGTTATACTGGAATTCTCTCAACCTCAAAAGTTTCCTATGAAACAGCTTTATAGCTTTTATTCAAAACATATATTACCTTTCTTTGGAAAGATTATTTCGAGCGACAGTTCGGCCTATACATACTTACCCGAATCTGTTGAGGCATTTCCTTTTGGGGATAAACTGCTTTCGATATTAAGAAAAAATGGGTTTAAAAACGAAAAAGCAAAAGAATTAACCTTTGGGATTTCTACAATTTACAGCTCTAACAAGTAGATAAATTTGAACAAGAAGCAAGCTATGATAAAAAAATCACTACTCACCTTAATTCTACCTATCTTATTCATCAGTCATTCTAATGCACAGGATAATGTTGACAATTTGCCAAACTTTGATGAGCAAAGTTGGCACTGGGGATATTATTTAGGTGTTAATCATTACGATTTCAAAATCACTCCAACCGATCTGGGGATGACTAACAACGACCAACTTGGTATTATCTCAGATGCTACTATAGGTTTTTCTGTAGGACTTCTTGGAGACTTTAAAGTAAACGATTACTTAAATTTCAGAGTAGAACCGGGACTAAGTTACACCACCAGGAATTTAACTTACCATGATGATGTAATGGTTAATTTCGAAGGCACATACGAGCGTACAGATACAATTAGAGAGATACACTCTACGTATGTAAACATCCCTCTTCTGCTAAAATTTGGAGGTAAGCGAATGAAAAACATTCGTCCCTATCTAATAGGCGGGGCTAATTTAGGCATTGATCTGAATTCTCATCAAAACGGAGCAGACGATAACACTACCGGATATGAAGGATTTAGAACGAAAACAATGAACCTTTTCTGGGAAGCAGGTGGTGGTATCGACTGGTACTTACCATATTTTAAATTCACTACAGAAGTAAGAGGTTCCTTTGGCATTAAAGATGAGTTAGTAAGAGATGGTAATCCCCCCGGAACTCTATTCACTCCCTGGACCGGATCGATAGATAAACTTCAAACCAGAGCAATATTTTTCGTTCTTAAGTTTGAATAAAAATACTGTAACTTTGTAGTCAGTAATTATACGCTAAGAAATTGTCATTTCTTAAATAGCAACTGTTCCTAAACATTAGAAAGGATTGAGGAATCTTTAGGTTCGGCGGTGCTATATTGTAATGGTGGCTTTGCGATATATTAATGGTGTGATAAATTGACGACAAAATGCAGAAAGAACTCCAGTTAACAATAAGCCCGAAAACAGCTTCCGACGAGTGGCTGATAAAAAAAGAAGTAGCAAAAATATTAGGAGTCCCTTTCGAAAGAGTAAATCATGTGCGGCAGGTTCGTCGTTCGATTGATGCGAGAAAACGAACTATAAAAATCAACATGATGGTTGAAGTTTATCTCGACAACTCTGAACCTGAGTCAAACAACAAGTATGATTTAAATTATCCAAACGTTTCAAATAAAAAACATATAATAGTTGTAGGCAGTGGACCTGCAGGTATGTTTGCTGCTTTGCGTTTAATTGAGCTCGGCTATAAACCTATTGTTTTAGAACGTGGTAAAGACGTACAGTCCCGCAGAAAAGACCTCAAAAAAATAAATCAGGATCACATTGTTAACCCTGAGTCGAACTACTGCTTTGGAGAAGGTGGTGCGGGAACTTATTCTGACGGTAAACTATACACAAGATCAAAAAAACGCGGAAACGTTAATCGTATTTTAGATATACTTATTGCCCATGGAGCAATCGAAGATATAAGGGTGAATTCTCAACCACATATCGGAACAAATAAACTTCCTCACATAGTAAAATCGATACGAGAAAGTATTATTAATGCGGGGGGTGAATATTTATTTGATCAAAAAGTATCTGACTTCTTAATTGAAGGAGACAGAATTAATGGAGTTGAAACCACCGGAGGAGATAAGTTCTTTGGAGAAGGGGTTATTCTTGCAACAGGGCATTCTGCCAGAGATATTTACGAAACACTTCACAGAAAAAATATATTATTAGAGTCAAAGTCTTTTGCCATGGGAGTTAGAATAGAGCATCCTCAGGAACTAATTGATTCTATCCAATATCACTGCGATTTAAGAGGTCCATACCTGCCCGCAGCAGCATACAAATTAGTTACTCAGTCGAACAATCGTGGAGTTTACTCCTTTTGCATGTGTCCCGGAGGCTTTATTGTGCCATCGGCAACTGCTCCCGACGAGGTTGTTGTAAATGGAATGTCACCGTCGACAAGAAGTAATGAATTTGCTAATTCCGGAATGGTTGTTTCTATAGAACAGAAAGACTTGAAAGAGTATCATAAATTCGGACCTTTGGCAGGGATGTATTACCAAAAAGCCTTAGAAAACATGGCGTTCATCGCCGGTGGAAAAACTCAGGCTGCGCCGGCACAAAGAATGGTCGATTTTGTCAATGGCCGATTGTCCACAAAACTAAACGGAACATCATATGTGCCGGGGATAACTTCTGCCCCCTTACATGAATTACTTCCAAATGTGATTGGGAAACAACTGCAAAATGGCTTTAAAGATTTTGGAAACAAAATGAGAGGCTTTATGACAAATGAAGCTCAAATTTTGGGAGTAGAATCAAGAACCTCTTCTCCTGTTAGAATACCCAGAGATAAACTTACGTTAGAACACCCTCAAATTAAAGGTCTCTTCCCTTCAGGTGAAGGTGCAGGATATGCCGGAGGGATTGTATCAGCTGCCATAGATGGAGAAAGATGTGCCGAGTCGCTGGTAAAAAGTATTTCTTAGCATGAAAATCAGAAATAATCTTTTACTAATTGGAGGCACAAAACAAAATGTTGGCAAAACAACATTGACTTGTGATATTATAAAAAAATACTCTCCCGGTAATAATATCATTGCTATAAAAACATCCTGTCACTTTCATGGTATTCTGGATACTGATGTTGTAATTGCAAACAACGAAAAGTTTGTAATTGTAAAAGAAACTGTTACCGATACCGGAAAAGACAGCGCCAGAATGCTTAAAAATGGAGCCTATGAAGTATATTTTATTCAGGCAAAAGATGAAAACATTGGTGAAGCATATATTTTTCTGGATAAATTTATGGATAAAAACTCCCTGGTAATATGCGAATCAGCAAGCTTACGCACCTATGTAAAACCATCGATATTTATTGGCATGAAATCAGATAAATCTGACACAATTCCTGAAAACAAAAATAATTTACACTTAGCTGATTTATTTATTTTTAACTATCTTTCTGTAAAAGAAGATATTAACTCTATAATCCAAATCAAACAAAAAAAATGGATTAGAAAATAGACAGCGATCATGAATTCAATAAAACTAATTGGCATCTTATTTCTATTAATAATATCACTTAGTTCCTATGGACAGCAAAGAAGAGGATCTCAAGTAAGATTTGTAGAAACAGAAAAACAGCAAAACAGCTTATATACACCTGAGAGAAAGTTAGAAATAGGACTAATATCTGCCTATCAATGGGGCGGAAAATTTTACTCATACAGATTTGGTGAATTAAAAATAACCGATGGAACATCATATGGTATTTCCCTAAGTTTTCCTTTAAAATGGCATAGCAGAATTGAACTGTCGTTTCTTGATCAGATTACTAGCATATCTTATAGAGATGGGTTAAGGTACGAACACATTAATACTGACATCAGATATTATCAGGTTGGAGTGATTAAAGAACTGCCCAAAGGGAAAATGGTTCCATATGGAGCATTTAGCTTAGGAGCTGTTCAGGCTGATGCAACAGAAAGCCGTAAGGAAGAATGGAATTTTGCAATAACCCTTGGGGGAGGAATTAAATACTACATAAACGATCACATTGGCATAAAAATAGAAAGCAGGATGTTAGCTCCCATTTCATTTGGCGGACTTTACTTTTCAATTGGTTCAGGGGGAACAGGAACGGGTGTGGAAGCCGGTGCAACAACCTTACAAGGATATATTGGAGGAGGACTAACTTTTAGTCTTGTTAAATAAACCGTAAGTTAATTCATATTATAACATAATAAAGTTTAAATTTGAGCCGCCAAAAAAATAAACACGTCATAATATGGGTAAAATACTTGTAACGGGAGGAACCGGGTACATTGGTTCTCATACTGCCATTGAACTAATAAATGCAGGACACGAAGTCCTAATTATAGATGATTTATCTAATTCGAGTATTGATGTACTCGACAGAATAGAAAAACTTTCAGGAAAACGTCCTGTCTTCGAACAATTTAAACTTAGAGATAGTGCTAAAGTAAACGATTTTTTTGAAGAATATAATATAGATGCTGTAATTCATTTTGCCGCTTCTAAAGCAGTAGGAGAATCGGTTTCTCATCCGATGAAATACTATAAAAACAACTTGGTGTCATTAGCTAATGTTGTGGATGCTATGAGTGACAATAATGTTAAAAATATTGTTTTCTCCTCATCAGCAACCGTATATGGTCAACCGGAAATACTTCCTGCAACTGAAGACTCCCCTATATTACCTGCAGAATCTCCTTATGGAAATACAAAACAAATTGGAGAAGAAATGTTAATGGATCAAACCGTTGCCGACAGTAGTTTTAAAGCTGTTGCCCTAAGATACTTCAACCCTATCGGAGCTCACGAAAGTGGAGAAAACGGTGAATTACCTATTGGTGTACCTAATAATTTAATGCCTTTTATTACTCAAACGGCAATTGGATTGAGAGACGGGTTAAAAATTTTCGGAGATAACTATAACACTCCGGACGGAACAGCTATTAGAGACTACATTCACGTGGTTGATATTTCTAAAGCACATGTAAAGGCTGTTGAAAGAATGATTAGTGAAGAATCGAATGATCAATTCGAAGTATTCAATTTAGGAACAGGTAAAGGTTTTTCTGTTAAAGAAGTTATTGAATCATTCGAAAAAACTACCGGTGAAAAACTTAATTATTCCATTGCTCCGCGTAGAGATGGTGACGTAGAACAAATCTTTGCATCCACAGATAAAGCGAATAATGTACTTGGATGGAAGGCTGAAAAAACACTTGACGAAATGACACTTTCGGCATGGAAATGGGAGAAATTTCTAAAATCAGAAAAAGCATAATAACATTACATAATATTCTCATTTATAAAGAAACGAAAAAACGAATAACAACAATTTGTCATTCGTTTTTCTTATTTTTATAATCAAATACTACCTTAAATAACCTCGGGTATTAGCCTGCAACAAGCAGAAAATAATACTAAGTGATTAAACCAGTCAAATAAACTGACAGGTCAATAGTAATTTACATTTAACTTAAACCACTAATTAATGAAGATAAAAGCACTATTACCTATATTGCTTTTTAGCATGATGGCTATATCAGGTATAGCTCAGGTAAAGACGGGTATAGAAGTATTAAAAGATCAAAAATTCGAGATTCTTAAAGGTAAAAGAGTGGGTCTGATAACCAACCCTACCGGTGTTGATTCAAATTTAAAATCTACTATAGATATATTACACGAAGCTCCCGATGTGAATTTAGTAGCTCTTTTTGGCCCTGAACATGGTGTAAGGGGAAATTTTTCGGCGGGAGATAAAATTGACGATTACAAAGACCCTAAAACAGAAATTATAGTTTATTCTTTATACGGTAAAAAACGAAAACCTTCTCAGGAAATACTAGAAAACATCGATATTTTGGTTTATGACATTCAGGATATCGGAGTGCGGTCATATACTTATATCAGTACTCTTGGTTTGGCTATGGAAGCTGCCGCAGAAAAAGGAATTGAACTGGTAGTTTTAGACCGCCCAAACCCTCTTGGAGGAAACAGAGTTGAAGGTGCTCTGGTTGAAGATGAATTTATATCATTTGTAAGCCAGTACCCTGTACCATATGTATATGGACTAACACCCGGAGAATTTGCTGCCTATATTAACGAAACAGGTTTGCTTTCTAATGAGTTAAAATGTGATTTGAAAATAGTAAAGATGGAAGGCTGGAAACGCGATATGCTTTTTAATGACACAGGATTGCAATGGGTTCCCACCTCTCCACATATCCCCAGATGGAACTCATCTTTCTATTATGCCTTATCAGGTATAATGGGCGAATTAGATGCCAGTATGGTAGGTATCGGTTACACATTGCCATTCGAAGTTTTTACTCTTACATGGCTTGACTCCGAAAAAGTTGCAGATGCTTTAAATGCCGAAAACATGGATGGCGTAATATTTAGGCCATTACACTACAAAGCATATTACAACAAAAACAAAGGAAATGAATTGTCGGGAGTACAGGTTCACATCACCGATTACCAAAAAGTTAACCTTACTAAGATACAATTCAAGTTTGCCGAAGTTCTTTTTGAATTATGTCACATGCGTCCGGTATTTGAAATAGACATAAGCAGATACAGCATGTTCGATAAAGTTACGGGAAGTGATAAAATAAGAAAAGAATTTACTAAAAGGTACAAGTATAAGGACATAAAAAATATGTGGGAAAAACCCGCTAAGAAATTTAAAAAAGAATCAAAAAAATACTATCTGTACAAATAGTTAACACAAAAAAAGGGATGATAAAAATTATCATCCCTTTTATATTTTACTCGATACTTTCTTTAAAAACCTCGGTCATATATTTTTTCCAGTTCCCGTCTTCATCAACATATATCAAATATGCATCAATCTCAGGATGCCTGGTTAAAAAAGCTTTTGTCTCTTCTAATCCCATGGCCATAAATGTTGTGGCATACCCATCGGCCAAAGTACAATTCTTTGCTATTACCGAAGCACTCAACATATTACTTCTGCTTGTGAAACCGGTTTTTGCATTTATAGTATGTACATATTTCTCTCCGGTAAGAGAATCTAACCTGAAATTCCGGTAATTACCCGATGTTGCCATTGCCTTGTCAGTAATATCAATGATAGCAGTTAATGACCTTTTACCATCTACTTCCTGATTTGGATCATCAATACCTATTCGCCACACATCTCCGTTGAGTTTTTTTCCCTTTGCTACAATTTCTCCTCCTATTTCAATTAAATAACTATCAATGTTCCTCTGATCGAAAAACACTGCTACTCTATCCAGCGTATATCCTTTGGCTATAGCATTAAAATCTATTTGAGTTTCCGGATAATCTTTCTGAAAAACTCCGTTTGATAATATTCTGGTTTTATCAAAACCTACAGTTTTCATTAATTCATTAACTTTTTCGTCAGTCAGGTTATTCAACTGCCCCTTTGGTCCAAAACCCCAGGCATTAACCATTATTCCAATAGTTGGATCAAACATCCCTCCTGATTCTTTCCATATCTTTTCTGAAGCTTTGTACACATCAACAAACATGTGATCAACTACTACTGCAGAGTCACCTTTATTTATCTTCGAAATATCAGAAGTTGGCACATAAGTAGACATAGAATTAATAATAACATCATAAATACTGTCTAATTGCGGCTGGAGATCCTCATCGCCTGGTGACAAATATTTTATATGATATGTTGTCCCTAATGTATATCCTGCAAGAGAATGCTCTTTTACCTCTACATTGCCACAGGATGTTAAAACTACTCCTAAAAAAACAGAAACTATTCTAATAAATTTTCTCAACATCTTAAATTTCTACTAAACCATTATACTTAATTATATAACCACTATCTTTTATCAGGGGCTTTGTCATATCTGCTGAATTTGCCAAACCTACACCTGCATAAAACAACTTGGCTTTCTTCGAAACTGCGTGTACCTTAAAAGACTCCATCCAAATTCTGTCATAACTCTTAGGCTCTTCGGGATAAACACTAACTTTAACTACTATAAATGTCAAATCTCCACTATAGTCTTTAACAATAAATTGTGGATTTTTTTTTAAATCACTATTCACTGCCAAAAACTCATACTTCTGTTTTTCAAGCTCTTTACCTACAATATTCATCCCCAAATTATGGAGCTCCTGCTTAGTTAACTCAGACATCTTATACTTATTAAATAGATTATTAATAAATAACTCTAATTCCTCCCTTTTTCCCATTCCGGTTATAAAACAGTATTTGAGGGTATTTATACTAAATCACTGCGAAATTAATTATTTATACTAAATCATATGTCCTAAAAATGCATAATATTGCATAAGTAATCCAAGAATAATATAAATAATGTCAAAAATAAGAGTGGCAATAAATGGATTTGGCAGAATTGGCCGGGTCCTGTTTAGAGTTTTGCACAATCGTGAAGAATTTGAAATTATTGCAATAAACGATTTAGCCGATGCGCCAACATTAGCTCATTTATTAAAATACGACTCTATACACAGAACTTTTAATGCAGAAATAAATAGTGATAAAGACAACATTATAGTTGATGGAAAAAATGTAAAAACCCTTAACGTTAAAGATATAAATAATTTATCGTGGCATTCACTGGATATCGACTATGTAATTGAAGCGACAGGTATTAATAAAACCCGAAAACTCGCTGAAACTCATATAAAAAATGGAGCAAAAAGAGTAATCATTTCTGCCCCTCCCGATGATGATTCTATAAAAACAATAGTTCTTGGTGTAAATGAACATATTCTAAACTCTGAAGATAAAATCATCTCTAATGCATCGTGTACCACAAATAATGCGGCTCCAATGGTGCAAATAATAGATGAACTATACGGAATAGAAACTGCATATATTACAACTGTACATTCGTATACCACCGATCAAAAATTACATGATGTTGCACACAAAGATTTACGCAGGGCAAGAGCCGGTGCACAATCAATTGTTCCAACAACAACAGGTGCTGCTAAAGCTATAACAAAGATCTTCCCTCATCTGGACACCCATATGGGAGGATGCGGCATAAGAGTTCCGGTTCCTGACGGATCGTTAACTGACATTACTTTTAACGTAAAAAAGAAAGCCGAAATAGCCGAAATAAATGATGCATTTAAAAAGGCATCAAATACACGACTAAAGGGAATTTTAAAATTTATAGAAGATCCAATTGTTTCAACTGATATCATCGGCTGTCCATATTCATGTTCCTTCGACTCACTGCTGACTTCTGTTATTGATGATAAATTTGTAAAGGTCGTAGGCTGGTATGATAATGAAATGGGATATTCTAACAGATTAGCTGATTTAATGCTTCACATCAATAAACTTTAACCGCCATTTGGGTATCTTTGGTAAATAGATTCTATCGATTAAAACAGCAATATGAAATCCCTATCTCGGCATAGCCGAGACCAAACAGGATGAATATTATTGGGATAACACCTGCCTGCGTGATGCAGTCAGGCAGGTATGACCAAAACATAAAATTATATACATATGAATAATAAACTCATCTCTAAAAGAAAACCAAACTACGAGGTAGGTGCCGAATTATCAAAATACCTGATTCGTTACAATAGAGATGTTGAAATTCCTGTTTGTTACGAAGACCTAATGAGGTATACCAACTCCATCCAGCTAATGGATGATGATGGTAAAGACACTTTATGGATCAGTGTTGCATACAACCAAACTGAACAGGATGAAATTCATGAAGGTCTAAAGCACATTTACAAGAAAATGACAATGGATGATCTGGACACAAGTTCAGATACATTCCGTGTGGATAGAATTGACTATTGTACTTTTGGTAATTCTCATCCTTTCCGAATTAAGATTATTAATGTCTTTAACGACAACTACGATTACTTTTACGTAAAAAAGGCAGATGCTTCCAGGATCTATGGTTTAGAATTAGAACATATTTTAAGTCCTAATAGAATACATTATATAGTAAATAAAAAAACTCTAATAGAAGAGCATATAATGGGAGTTCCGGGCGATCAGTTTTTGGAAACCCGTTCAAATCTAAAAAAAATAGAGTATGTCAGGATTGCCAAAGAGTTCGTAAAATTTAACGAACGCTGCATGATAAGACTATTGGGAGATATGCGCGCCTACAATTTTGTAATGATTGAAACTCACGATTTTGATCAAAACCAATACAGAATCAGAGCAATTGACTTTGATCAGCAAAGTTATGAAGGCAGACTCAATATCTATAAACCACAATTTTATAAAGAAAATATGCCTTTTGTGGAGTTGGTCGCAAAAGTACTGACTCCCGAAACTATTGCTCAATACCAAAGAGAAGAACGTTCCATGATTGCCCGCAGGGTAAAATCTTCAAAAAAAAGGCTTAATTCTTTGCTGGATGTAATGACTAAAGATAGAATTTCTCCTGATGAAAAAGTTGCCCAACTTTCAAAAGAATTATATGAATACATTAAAGATTCTTCCTTTAAAAATTGTAAATCAATGGGAGAATTAGTTAGATCGGGGATAAATTTTTTACTAAAATATTATCTGGAATAGCTAAAAAGATCCATTTTTCCATATTTCACACAGTAAATTTTTCTGATCTCTCTAAAATACAATAGGCTTATTAAAAGTAAAAGAACGCCTACACTACCTTTATTAGTAATAAAAACGTACTACATACACTTTATAAGTGTAATTAATACAATCAATTACAGCCGCTCAACATTCAAATATATAAACATTTTAATTAAAACCTAATGCTATTATTCAGGTTTTGGTTTCAGATTATAACTTTACTTTGCCCCAACAACAAACTATATAAAGTCGTAATGATTTATTTACAATAAAATAAATCTTAAACACAACTAACAATTACAGATGAGTCAATTTAAGTACACACTTTCACTTGATGAAGTTCTTCTAAGTGATTTGGACAAAGTGGGAGGAAAAAATGCCTCTTTAGGCGAAATGATCCAAAACTTAGCACCTCTGGGCATAAAGGTTCCCGGCGGATATGCTGTTACTGTTGCAGGCTATTGGAACTACCTGGATTACAACAACATGAGAGATCGTGTAAAAGACGCAATGGACGGTCTTAACACTGATGATGTTGTTCAATTAAGACAGGTAGGTACACAGGTTAGAAACATCGTAAGAGATGGGGTTTTTCCTGAAGACATGATTACGGAAATCCGTGAAAGATACCTGAAAATGTCTGCAGAATACGGTAATGAAACTACAGATGTTGCAGTTCGTTCATCAGCAACAGCTGAAGATTTACCTGATGCTTCATTTGCGGGCCAGCAAGAAACTTACCTCAACGTTCGTGGTAGTGAATCAATCCTAAACTCTATACGCGACTGTTTTGCATCGCTGTTTACCGATCGTGCAATTTCGTACCGTGAGAACTTTGGCTACGACCATTTCAACATCGGACTATCAGTAACAGTTCAGAAAATGGTGCGTTCCGATTTGGGTGCTTCAGGAGTTGCTTTCTCTCTTGATACAGAATCAGGTTTTAAAGATGTTGTTTTAATTAACGGATCTTACGGACTTGGAGAAATGGTTGTTCAGGGAGCCGTGAAACCGGATGAATTTTTAGTATTTAAGCCAACACTGGAAAAAGGATTTAAACCTATCGTTGAAAAGAAACTGGGCAATAAAGATCAAAAGATGATTTATGGCGACAGACCGGGACAACGTGTTAGGATAGTTTCTATACCCAAGAAACTTCAAAGTAAATTCTGTATAGACGACGATAAAATACTCCAAATTGGAGATTGGGTCTCTAAAATTGAAAAATACTATACCGATCTGAAAGGACAGTGGACACCTATGGATGTTGAATGGGCTGTTGACGGGTTAACAAATGAGCTATTCATTGTTCAGGCAAGACCGGAAACAATTCATTCGCAAAAAGTTCATGACATTCATACCGAATACAAAATTGAGAAGAAGGACAGGAATAAGGATATTATCACAAAAGGTATTGCGGTTGGAGATAAAATAGCTTCAGGGAAAGTTAAGATACTTTACTCAATGGATGGAAGAGACGGCAGTATCGACATGAGTGAATTCAAAGAAGGCGATGTTTTAGTTACTGAAATGACTGATCCCGACTGGGAACCACTAATGAAGAAAGCATCGGCAATTGTAACCGATAAAGGGGGAAGAACCTGTCACGCGGCGATTATTGCCCGCGAACTGGGTGTTCCTGCAATCGTTGGTGCCGGAAATGCTACTGAAGTATTAGATCAGGATCAGTTAATTACTGTTTCATGTGCCGAAGGTAGTGATGGTTATGTTTATCAGGGTGAAATAGAGTTCGAAACAATTGAAACCAATCTTTCGGAGCTTCCAAAAACAGACACACCTATAATGATGAATGTAGCTTCACCTGAACTGGCTTATAAATTTAGCCATATTCCAAATGCAGGTGTAGGATTAGCAAGAGAAGAATTTGTAATAAATAATTACATCCAGGTTCACCCATTAGCACTGATGCAACACAAAGAATTAAATGATGAAACTCTTTCTGCTGCAATCAAAAAAATTACTGAGGGCTACGAAAGTGAGGAAGAATTCTTTATCTCAAAGCTGGCTCAGGGAGTGAGCAAAATAGCTTCAGCCTTTTACCCAAACAGAACTATTGTAAGACTTTCCGATTTTAAATCGAATGAATACTACAATATGCTTGGAGGTAAATATTTTGAACCGGATGAAGAAAATCCAATGATTGGATTCAGAGGTGCTTCGCGATATTATTCTGATGAATACAGAGATGCATTTGCCTGGGAAGTAAGAGCTCTAAAAAGAGCCAGGGAAGAATTTGGTCTGGACAATATTACGATCATGGTTCCTTTCTGTAGAACTGTTGAAGAACTGCAAAAGGTTTACGAGATAATGGAAGAAAACGGACTCAAACGAGGAGAAAACGGATTAGAAATTTATCTAATGGCCGAACTTCCTTCAAACATCATGATGGCTGAAGAATTTTCAGAATATATTGATGGTTTCTCAATTGGATCGAACGATTTAACACAGTTAACACTAGGATTAGATAGGGATTCTTCGCTTGTTGCTCATATTTACGACGAAAGAAACCCTGCCGTTAAACGTATGATCAGTAAATTGATAAAAACTGCCAAAGAAACAGGTACAAAAGTTGGTATTTGTGGTCAGGGACCTTCAGATTTTCCGGATTTTGCACAATTCCTAGTTGAGGAAGGGATAAATACAATATCTGTTACACCCGACTCAGTGATGAAAACAATTAAAGCTGTTCATTCAATAGAACAAAAAGAAACTGTTATTATATAACCCATATAATAGTTGAAAATTTAATTTAATTTTTAAATATCCAAGCCTCGAATTTATTTTCGGGGCTTTGTTTATTTCTAAGTTATATATTTGCTGTAATTTTGAACAAAACATCAGTTACTCCATAAATGCTGGTGCATACCAACCGTCATGATAATAAAGGGGATTCCATACCTGTCTCACTTTAGAGTAATGACCTTATTGTAAATAATTTAGACTAATGAAATTAGATAAAAGCTATAAAGAAATACTTCCAAATATTACAACCTTTATTTTTGATGTTGATGGAGTCTTAACAGACGGTTCTGTAACTCTTTTTCCCGACGGGTCTCAAATCAGAAAGATGAGTACAAGAGATGGCTATGCCTTACAGCTAGCTGTAAAAAAAGGATTTAACATAATCATTATTTCCGGAGGAAAAGACGAACAGGTACGCACAAGACTAAATGGTTTAGGAATAAAAATGGTTTATCTTGGTATTAGCGACAAGATTGAAAAGCTGGAAGACATATTAATAGAAAATAAGCTCAACAGAGACGAAATAGTATACATGGGAGATGACATGCCTGATTTCGAAATCATGCAACAGGTAGGCTTAGCAACTTGTCCTAAAGATGCTTGTTCTGACATTAGGGAAATTTCTGACTACATATCTCCATTTAATGGTGGAAATGGCTGTGCCAGAGACATACTTGAACAAACAATGAAAGTACAGGAAAAATGGGGCGACACTCCGGAAGATAAAACCAGATCCATCTAGTTACTGGTTACTGGTTACTGGTTACTGGTTACTGGTTACTGGTTACTGGTTACTGGTTACTGGTTACTGGTTACTGGTTACTGGTTACTGGTTACTGG
>JBDLJM010000080.1 GCA_039714315.1 Bacteroidota bacterium
CTTAATCATAAACATTTCCAATCTTAGCGAGCTTGGGTTTATTTATCAATTTTATTTTTCGTCCTTTTAATATTATCAGCTTATCTTCTTTAAACTCAGATAAAAGTCTGATTGTAGATTCGGTTGCAGTACCTACAAGATTGGCTATTTCCTCTCTTGTAAGAGAAACATCAAGATTCCCCTCCTCGTTTATTCCAAAAGTTTTCTCAAGAATAAGCAACATCTCTGCTAATCTCTCTCTTACGGTTTTCTGAGCGAGATTTGTAATTATTTTTCCTGCCTCACCCAATTCATGACAAGCTATTCTCATCAGCTCCATCGAAAAACGTGAATTCAAATCTATAATATCAAATAGCTCCTGCCGTGGCACAAAGCATGCATAAGTATCTTCAAGAGCTGTAATTGAAGCTGAAAGTGGTTCATCACTCAAGATAGATCTATAACCTAACATATCTCCGCTTTTTGCAAAACGAATAATCTGTTCTTTACCTTCTATTCCTAATTTATGTGTTTTGCATTTTCCTTTTTGGATGCAATAAACCCCATTAGGTTTATTACCTTCATGCATTATTATCTGTCCTTTTTTAAAAACAACACAAGTTTTGCTATCAGCAATAATGTCTAACTGTTCTTTAGTCAGTGTATTAAAAGATGTGATGTCCTTTACCGGACACTGGTGGCATCTTACATTATTATCATTACATTCCATGTGGACAAAGATAATTTTTTTTTGATGATAAATGTCATAATTGCTTAAAATTGCATAATCAAATTATTATAACTTTTTATGAGCCTGGAAAAACATAAATGCTATCATTGTGGTGCCGATTGTGCTGATGATTCTATAAAAATAGGAGACAAGATTTTTTGCTGTAACGGTTGTAAAACCGTATACGAAATACTCAATGAGAATGAAATGTGCTCTTACTATAATATTGATGATATGCCGGGGATAACACCCAAAGGAAAATTTAAAGGCAGATTCGACTTTTTATCGAATGAAGATATCTCAAAAAGTTTACTGGATTTTAATGATAACGGAATTAGTGTAGTTACCTTCTTTACACCATCAATGCACTGTAGCTCATGTATATGGTTACTTGAAAATCTTAACAAACTAAATCCGGCAGTAATATCATCTCAGGTTAACTTCCCTAAAAAAACGGTCCGTGTAACATTTAAGGATAGTGACACAGGTTTGCAGGATATAGCCGAATTAATGGCTGCTATTGGATATGAACCGGTCATAAATCTAAATGATTTAGAAAAAGATCAGAAAAAGGTTGACAGGTCATTGATATATAAGGTTGGAGTGGCGGGCTTTTCGTTCGGAAATATAATGTTGCTGGCTCTTCCTGAATATTTCGAGGTAAGCGAATTTTGGCTGGATCAGTTTAAGCCTTTTTTCAGATGGATTATGTTGGCCTTATCAATTCCTGTGCTGGTATATTCCTCGAGCGATTATTTTGTATCTGCATATAAGGGGTTAAAGCACAAATTTATTAATATCGACGTTCCAATTGTTTTAGGAATTCTGGTACTGTTTTTCAGAAGTTCATACGAAGTTATTAGTCATATCGGATCGGGTTATTTTGATTCACTCACCGGATTGGTTTTCTTTTTATTGTTAGGGAAATTTTTTCAGGATAAAACATATAAATCTCTCTCTTTCGACAGAGATTACAAATCATATTTTCCCGTTGCTGTTACCAGAATATCAAACGGAAAAGAAGAAAATGTACAGGTTTCAAAATTAAATCCAACTGATAGAATATTGATAAGAAATGAAGAACTGATACCTTCCGATTGTGTTTTGATCAAAGGAAATGCTATGATAGATAATTCTTTTGTCACAGGAGAGGCTAAACCGGTTTCAAAAAAAGTTGGGGATAAAATATTTGCCGGGGGGAAACAAATTGGTGAAGCTATAGAACTGGAAGTAATTAAAACCGTATCTCAAAGTTATCTGACTCAATTGTGGAATCACGATGTTTTTAGCAAAGATAATGGTGATAATTTTAAATCACTTACTGACAGTATCTCCAAATATTTTACATTTTTTATTTTGGCTCTGGCAAGCGGTGCGGCGGCATACTGGTATTTAACAGGTCACCTGTCAATAGCGGTTAATGTATTTACAGCCGTCTTAATAGTAGCGTGTCCGTGCGCTCTGGCTCTTTCTTCTCCGTTTACAATGGGAAACATGTTGAGAATTTTTGGCAGGAACAGATTTTATGTAAAAAATGCCGAAACCTTAGAAGAAATTGCCAAGATTGATCACGTTGTTTTTGATAAAACAGGAACTATCACACAAAATGAAAAATCAAAAATTACTTTTACCGGAGATGAATTAAACAGCGATGAGAAAATAAAGTTAAAATCTATTCTTCGTCAATCAAACCACCCTTTGAGCAGAACATTATATGATAACATTTTTGCTTTTGGCAATGCCGAAACATCATCTTTCGAAGAGATTCCCGGTAAAGGGATAAAAGCACTGATTGAAGGAGATGAATATTGGATAGGTTCAGCTGAACTTGTAAATGAGAAAAATGGAATAGACCTAAATCAGACCAGAGTTTACGTTAAAATAAAATCATCCCTTAAGGGGTATTATTTATTCGAGAATACTTACCGAGATAATTTAGCTGATGTATTCAACGCATTTTCAGATGCTAAAATAAGTATACTTTCAGGAGATAATTCAGGGGAAAAGGAAAATTTGAAAAAGATTACACCATTAGGTACAGAATTAATTTTTAATCAAAAACCTGAAGGGAAGCTTAATTTCATAGAAGAACTTCAGAATAGTAATGAAAAAGTAATGATGGTTGGTGATGGCCTGAACGATGCCGGAGCACTTATGCAAAGTAATGTTGGAGTAACAGTTTCCGAAAATATAAATTCATTTTCACCGGCATGCGATGCTATACTCGATGCTGAAGTTTTTGATAAATTCCCTACATTCATCAAACTCTCCTATCAGGCAAGAAAAGTTGTAATTTCAAGTTTTGTCTTGTCCTTTTTATATAATAGTGTTGGATTGTATTTTGCTGTAAATGGACTGTTATCACCAATTGTAGCAGCTATTTTAATGCCAATAAGCTCAATATCTGTAGTAGTTTTTGTTACCGCAATAACAAACTATCTGGCTAAGAAGAATAACTTATAATATAACAAAACTAATAAACCGGAGTTGCCTGAATGTTAAGTCGAATTTAGATATTAGTATTATTATCTTAAAATAAAGCCAAAGATCATAATCATTGGTAGATTATTCAGACTTATTAATTAACTTGCTTATTCCAAAAATTTCTATCAAAGATGAGTGAAAAGAAAAATCGTTACGATAAAGCATATATGAATATGGCCAGTGAGTGGGCCAAACTTTCTCATTGCAAACGCAAACAGGTTGGTGCTTTAATCGTAAAAGATCGAATGATAATTTCTGATGGTTATAACGGAACACCAACGGGCTTTGACAATGAATGTGAGACCCCCGAAAACTCAACGAAATGGCATGTGTTACACGCCGAAGCTAATGCCATTTTAAAAGTAGCAGGATCAACACAGTCGTGCAAAGATGCTACCCTTTATGTTACTCTTTCGCCTTGTAAAGAATGTTCTAAATTAATACACCAGTCAGGGATAAAACGCGTTGTTTATAATATCGGATACAGCGATACTGAAGGAATTGATTTTTTGGAAAAAGCCGGTGTGGAAGTGGTGAAATTGGATGTATAATTATTTTTTGATGAAATCAAGGACGACAAAACTCATTCAATACTTTCTGTGTAAATTTTGTTGTACTAACGGTACGAATCCCGACAAGTGTATAACCGGACGGATATGACCAATATGAAACAATTTTAAAAGATGAAGAAACTAATAGAAAACGGATATGGACCTTTACTTTTTGGAGTCGCAATTGCCATAGGGGTCTTTTTAGGAGGATTACTCAACTTCGATCCTCCAACAAAGTCTTTGTTTAGTGTGAACTTCAAAAACCAGAAAGTACAACGATTAATAAATTTCATAAACAATGAGTATGTTGATGAAGTAAATACCGACTCCATCCTCGATGTTACGATAAATAGTATACTGGAAAACTTAGATCCGCACTCAACTTATATACCGGCTGATATACATCAACAGGTAATAGAAAATATGGAGGGAAGTTTTGTTGGTATTGGTATTGAATTTAGAATGTACCGCGATACAGTTATTGTTATCAATGTTCTCAAAGGCGGGCCTTCTGAAAAAGTTGGTTTACACAATGGCGACCGAATACTTATTGCTGATTCAGACACTCTTTTCGGAAGAAAAATAATAAGCGATTCCGTTGTAACTAAATTAAAAGGTATCAGTGATAGTGAAGTTGACCTTACGATATATCGGCCTACTTCTAAAGAACTTCTCAAAAAGAAAATTATCCGCGGTAAAGTTCCAATAAAGAGCGTAGATGTAGCATATATGATTAATGACTCATTAGGCTATATTAAAATAAACAGATTTGCCGGTTCTACTTATGAGGAATTCAGTAATGCCCTTGATAAATTGCAAAATGAAGATGTTAAATCATTAGTTTTGGATTTGCGGAACAACCCGGGAGGCTTTATGCATACTGCGAAAAAAATTGCCGATGAATTTTTGCCTTCCGACAAATTAATTGTTTTTACCAAAAACAGAAAAGGAGCCGTAGACGAAGAATTTTCAAGTGGTGAAGGAAGGTTTAAAAAAGGAAATCTGTACATCTTAATTAATGAAAATTCTGCATCAGCTGCAGAGGTTGTTGCCGGTGCTTTACAGGATAATGACAGAGGGACAATTATAGGTCGCAGATCGTTCGGTAAAGGATTAGTACAGCAAGAATTGGATTTAGGTGATGGGTCGGCCGTAAGACTTACCACAGCAAGATATTACACTCCAACAGGACGTTCTATACAGAAACCGTATGTAAATGGAGACAGCTCTTATGAAGATGATTTAACAAAACGAATACATAACGGGGAACTTTTGGATGCCGACAGTATAAAAGTTAACGGAGACCTTAAGTTCATCACTCCAAAAGGTAAGATAGTTTATGGAGGAGGAGGAATAATCCCGGATGTATTTGTTGCTGTAGATACTACACAATACGAGAGTTGGTTATATGCTGCTATCAGATATTCTAACTTAAACGATTTCTTTCTAAATTATGTAGATGCAAACCGAAGTGAGTTTGAAAAAATGGGGTATTCAAACTTTAGAAAAGATTTCAACTCCGAAAACAAAGTTTACAGTGATTTCGTTAAATACCTTGATGCAAGAGGTATAAAAACTACTGATGATCCAATTTCCAGATCGATGTTGAGCATAAGAATTAAAGCGTTTGTTGCAAGATTAGTCTGGGGAGATGAGATGATGTATCCTATTTGGGATACCATTGATCCTATGCTGACAGCGGTAGATAGCCTGGAAAAAGATACTACTGACAGTAATAAGAGTTAAATATCATCTGAATTATCTTTTTCATTTTCTCTGACAGATAAAAACCAAAAAGCAATAGAAGCAATAAGAGCAGATATTAAGAGTATTATAAATATTGAATCCGAAGCACTGGACGTCATCAGTTTATTTGCAATAAACATAATAGATATAAATACTATAAAGAATATTATCACTCTTTTCATTCGGTAATAATTTATTTTTATCGGTCAGATGCCTGTCTGACGTTGTCCGTAAGGCAGAGCTTATAGCTGATCTAAAAAAAAACAGATTTACAGACAAAAATTAATCCATTCATTCATGAATAGATGCGGAATAATTATTGTCGTTTGAGATATAGGTTGTGATTAAAGTAAAGAAGAATAAAAATAATAAAACTATAAAAGAATTCCTAGAATATACGTAGTTAATTTCCTACAAATATTTATATAGTAAATTATATCAATATCATATCAACATGTGGAATTCCATCTTCGAGATATTCCTCACTGTTATTAATAAAACCAAGTGATTGATAAAATTTATTTAAATATACCTGTGCCCCAATCTTTATTGGCTGTTTAGGATATTTTTCTTTCAAAAAATTTATGGCTTCCTCCATAATTTTTCTTCCCAGATTAAGGCTCCTGTATTTAACATCAACTACTACTCTACCTATGGAAGGATACTCATAAGTGACATTGGGTGGGAGTATTCGTAAGTAGGCTGCCAAATTCTTTCCCTCAAAGAGTAACAAATGCCAGGCCTTCTGATCATTATTATCTGCATCCAGATAATAACATTTCTGCTCTACAACGAAAACTCTTTCGCGAAGATTAATTATCTGATATAACTCAGTTGTGCTAAGCTCTTCAAAAGTCTTGATAGTCATCTGCTAATATTTCAGTGTTGTTAAGCTACCTTACCACTGGGAAAAGCCATGATAAATTTGATTCCTTCTCCTTCATTTGCATGCTCCCAATGAATTTTACCATTCATTTTCTCAACAATTTTTTTAGTAACAAAAAAACTGATAAACATACGGTCCAGCTGCTTGTTACTTGACTTTAATGAGTTGTTATTTATTGATAAATCAGAATTAAACACTTTCTGATTTATATTAAAATGCGATGAATAAAGAATAATGTTTTTCTCTTCTAAAGTCTCCGTGGTCAATACATCAACCTCTCCCTTATTGGCGTAATCAACAATAGTTTTCATCAGGTGATCGATTGCATTTGATATAAGTTCTCTACTTTGATTGAACCATATTATATCACTACTCTCATTCATTGATAACCTCAAATCACGGGCTTCAGCCTGATTTAAATGATTTTCAATTATTTCATCGATCAGCTGATTAACCTCAAACTCATCCCTTGGAACTACTTTTTTCTTATCTTCAATATTGTATAACTCCGTTACGGAGTTGATTATTGCATTCAATCTAAAAGTACTTGTAGTTATAAGTTCAAGTTGTTCGTATAACTCGAAATTCTCTTCATTCTCATCTTTAAGAATTCCAACTAAACTCTGAATTTCAGCAATTGGGGTTCTTAATGATTCACTGATGTTTTTTAGTAAGTCCGACTTAATCCTACTTACATCTTCTTCATTCTTCTTCGAATTAGCCAAAAGCTTATTGGACTCCTGCAATTCTATTGTTCTTTCATCCACCAAATCTTCCAACCTGTCGTTTAATCTCTTATTTGAGTAATACAAATAAAATATCAGACTTAAAACAACAAGTACCAGAATCACTATTAGTTTCAGGTAGTTGGAAAGTGTTTTATTTCTATCTCTTTCTAATTCAATTTTTTCTTTCTCCTGCGAAAGTAAATTCAGCTCTATTTCCTTTTTGTTAATTGCGTATTTATCCTCCATTTCAGAAGCAATCTGAGCTTTCTTCAGGCTGAAGGTAGAATCTTTTAATGCACTGTATTGATAAAAGTTGTTATAAGCTTTCTTATAGTCTTTTCTCGCATAATTAATCTGTGCAACATACAGGTAATTTCTCTTAGAAATCTCCAGGAAGTTATATTGAGAACTAATTTCAAGTGACTTCTCAATATATTTATTGGCATTAGCCATGTCCTTCACTTTATAGTAGGCAATTCCAAGACTGTTGTAAACAACCGCAAGTTCATATACTGCCCCTGACTTCAAAAATATTTCCTCTGCAGGAAAAGCGTATTTAAATACATTATCAATATCATCATCCTTAAGATAAATCTCTATATAGCTGGTATATACACGACCCAACCCCAGGTTATTAAGGTAATTTGAATAGATAGTCTCCGACTTTTCTAATTCAACTATCGCAGAGTCAATCTGATTAATAGATGTATGCATTGATCCCAACAACAAATAATCATTGGCAAGTTGAATTTCATCTTTCTCTTTTTTATTGATAACAATTGCAATATCAATATATTTTCTTGCCAAATTATATTCTCCAAGCTTGAAATATACCTGACCAATACGATTATTTAAGTTCGCAATTTCTTTATACTTTTTAAGAGGTTCTAAAAGCTCTAATGCTTCAAAATAATAACTCAGCGACTTAATATAACTATTTAGATTCATGTGTACTTCCCCCAGATTAAAGGAAGTACTAGCCAGTATATTGTTATCTACTTTAAGTGACTTTTTAAGCCTCATACTTTTCTCAAAATAGACTAATGCCTTGTTGTAGTCATTAACCCAGTTTTCGTAGTATAAGCCCAGGTTATTAGTTATTTTAGCAAGTCCTAAGCTATCATCAGATAAAGTATAGAATTCATAAGAAATAGAATAATTTTCTTTAACCTGATTTCCTAAGCCTTGTTGGAAATATAGATTTCCCAAATATCTGTACGAATCGCCAAGACCTGAGTAAAGATTATTTTTCTTACCAATGTCAATGGCTTTTTCCAGATATACAAAAGCAGCCGAGGTGTCGGTTTTCCAGTGTTTTATGGATTTGTTATTGAGGAAATCAACTTTACTTTTAGGAGTATCATAGGCATCCAACATAACATCTAAACTATCGCTTTCTGTTTGGGCGAAAGTTGAAGCTGCAATGATAATTGGTAAAATTAGGGCAAATATATAGTTACTTTTAAACAAATTATTTTTTTTGTAATTTCCAACATCTAAATTTAGAACAAAGTTTGGTATTAATAAGCACTTAAACATATGAATATTGACGAAAACAGCAATCCGTGGTTAAGCCTTGAAAAAACTGACATTTACGAGAATGCATGGATAAAAATAGACGAGCATAAGGTTAAAAATCCTAACAACGGTATAGGAATTTACGGTCAAGTACACTTCAAAAATTTTGCTGTAGGAATTCTTGTATTAGATGAATATTATAATACTTGGTTAGTTGGTCAATTTAGATTTCCTTTGGATAAATATTCCTGGGAAATTCCCGAAGGTGGTGGCCCCCTAAATAAGGCTCCTATTGAATCGGCCAAAAGGGAATTGAAAGAAGAAACAGGAATAATTGCAAATAAATGGACTACTCTAATGGAAATGGATCTTAGCAACTCTGTTACTGATGAATCAAGTATCTGTTTTGTGGCTCAGGATCTTGAATTTGGCGAAGCTATGCCGGAAGAGACCGAACAACTTCAGTTGAAGAAAGTTTCTTTTGATGAAGCATACAATATGGTTATGAACGGAGATATCAGAGATAGCATTTCGGTCGCTGCCATTTTAAAAACAAAAATATTAATCGAAAAAGGAGAACTGTAAATGTTTTTTTTGTTAAAATAAAACATAATGTCACCCCCATTAAAAAAAAATTCACACCGACAGTGAATATTATAATTTGGGGGAAGAGCATGTCGCTCTATAGATATAAATGGGGATACCACCTGCCTGCGTGATGCAGTCAGGCAGGTATGACCGAAATATTAAATTATATACATGAAAATATATCCAATAGAAACAGGTTTTTTTAAATTAGACGGAGGAGCTATGTTTGGCGTTGTACCAAGAGTACTTTGGGAAAAAACCAATCCTGCCGACAGTAAAAATCAAATAGATTTGGCTATGCGCTGTATGCTAATCGAAGATGGAAAAAGATTGACATTAATAGATAATGGCCTCGGTAATAAGCAATCAGATAAGTTTTTCGGCCACTACCATTTATGGGGAGATGCAACATTAGATGGATCTCTTGCAAAATACGGCTTCCACAGAGATGACATTACCGATGTTTTTATAACTCACCTACATTTCGACCATGCCGGCGGCAGTATCGAATGGAATAAAGAAAAGACTTTTCTTCAGCCGGCTTTTAAAAATGCGAGGTTTTGGTCGAATGCTGATCATTGGAAGTGGGCAACAGAACCTAATCCACGTGAAAAAGCATCATTCCTGAAAGAAAATATAAACCCGATTAAAGATAGCGGACAGTTAAATTTTTTCGATTTTAAAGACAATAACTTACTGGAAAATTCTGAACTGGGCTTCGATATCCTAAGAGTTGACGGCCATACAGACGCCCAAATGATTCCGATAATAAATTATCAGGGTAAGAAACTTGTTTTCATGGCCGACTTTCTGCCAACTTCCGGACATGTTCCTCTTCCCTATGTAATGAGCTACGATACACGCCCTCTTATTACAATTGATGAAAAAGAAAAATTTATGAAAGAAGCGGCTGATAATAATTATTTCCTGTTTCTTGAACATGATGCCTATCACTCAATGTGCACAGTAAAAAACACTGATAAAGGTGTCAGACTAGATCAAACAATAAACTTTGAAGATGTTTTTAGGTAAAATCTACTACTTTTGTAAGCTCTAAAAAACACGAAAACACTTAATCTATATGCTAAGAACATTAGTACTGCTGTTACTTATCACTATTAGTAAAACAGCACTCTCTCAACCCGACTATTGGCAGCAAAAAATCAAATACGAAATGGATATCGACGTTGATGTCGATAATTATAAATACACAGGGAAATCAAAAATCTGCTACTATAACAACTCTCCCGATACTTTGAGGAAGGTTTACTTTCATCTCTACTTTAATGCATTCCAACCCGGAAGCGAAATGGATGTGCGTCAGCAAAACCTGCCTGATCCTGACAGGAGAATAGGAAGTAGAATCAGTAAACTGAAGGAAGATGAAATCGGATATCAAAAAATTATAAGCATAAAACAGGGTAATGTTCCATTGGCGAATAAAATAGAAGGGACTCTTATGGAGGTGAAACTTAACAAGCCAATACTTCCGGGTTCGAAAACAATTTTATTTATTGAAAATGAAGCCCAGGTACCTGTTCAAATACGACGTTCGGGAAGAGACAACTCAGAAAATATAAAACTTTCCATGGCACAGTGGTATCCTAAAATGGCCGAATACGATAGAGAAGGATGGCACCTGGACGCATACATTTCCCGTGAATTCTACGGTGTTTATGGCACTTTTGACGTGAAAATCAGTATTGACAAAAATTATACAATTGGCAGTACCGGGGTTCTGCAAAACCCTAAGAATATTGGACACGGTTATCAAAAGAGAGGAAGTAAAACAGATATTGGTAAATCAAAAAAATTGCAATGGCACTTTAAGGCAAAAAACGTTCACGATTTTGCATGGGCTGCCGACGACAATTACCAACACGATATAAGAGAGCTGAATAACGGTACAAAACTCCATTTTTTCTTCAAAAAAGGAGATAAACAAAGAACTGCCAATTGGAGAAAAATGCAGGATAAAATGATTACTGCTTTCACATTTATGAATAATAATTTTGGTGAGTATCCATACAAACAATTTAGTTTTATCCAAGCCGGTGACGGAGGAATGGAATACCCTATGTCGACGCTGATGCTTGGAAATGGCAAAAATGTGGAGGGAATGGTAGGTCTGGCAGTTCATGAAACTCTACATTCATGGTATCATGGAGTATTAGGTACAAATGAGCAGAAATATCCGTGGATGGACGAAGGTTTCACAACCTGGGCTGAGAACCTTACAATGGCTCATCTTTACGAAAGACTAAGTGAAAAACCACATAAAAGAACTTATCGGGGCTATTTGAGTTTACAGAAATCGGGAGACAAAGAACCCTTATCTACAAAAGCCGATTTTTTTAAAACCAACTTCAACTACGGGCAATCAAGCTATAGTAAAGGTGCAGTGTTTCTAGCCCAATTAGCTTATATAATCGGTGAGGATAATTTACGTATTACGATGCTTAGGTATTTTAATGAGTGGAAGTTTAAACACCCTACATCAAATGATTTTAAGAGAATTGCCGAGAAGGTATCCGGAATGCAGTTGCAATGGTATTTTGACAAGTGGATCCTTACAAACCAAAAAATTGACTATGCAATAAAATCTGTTGTGGGCAAAGGCAATAATACAAACATAGTTTTATCAAAAATAGGAGATATTCCAATGCCTCTCGATATTACAATTATACTGGATAACGATGATGTGAAAAGCTATTATATTCCTTTGAGGATGATGAGAGGAATAAAGAAAAATGAAAGCGGATACAAGCGTGATGTTCTAAATTCATGGCCTTGGGTTTATCCCGAATATTCATTTATGGTTAACATTCCGAAAGATAAAATTAAATTCATAGCCATCGATGTTAGCGAACGCATGGCTGATGTAAAAAAATCGAATAACTACTACCCTAAAAAAGAAGATATATTCAGAGGAAATTAGAATGAAGCTACGGGCGTGCCCCCTAAAGGGGTCGGGCTTTCGGCTATATCTTTTTATTGCAACAGCAATAAAAAGGATGCCGCCTCTATCCCTCACGCGAAAGAAGATTGCTGAACAGAACCGAGGCCCCCTCACGCGAAAAAAAGCATAAAAAAAAAGACTTAATCCGAAAGGAAGAAGTCTTTTTTTAAACTAACCCAAAATCTTACTATGAAAAACTCACTTAACTACTCTCTGTGAAGTTTAGAAAACAAATGTGCTTGTTTTCTGGTACAAATATGCGACCTAATTTAGCTTCGCAAAGAATAGATTTGACAAGTATATATATTTCCTGACAAACTAGTATTTTTCCATGACAATCAACCAGCTAACCCCTGTGCTTCAGTAAGATAAACTTATTTTTTTACTTTTCCACCCTTATTCTGGCATCAACAGCTATTATATCATCTTTAGTACCCAAAAGTGGATTTAAATCCATTTCTTTTATCTCGGGTGCAATTGTAACCAAAACCGACAGACGTCTTATAACATCAATATATTTTTCAATATTAACTCCTTCCTGACCTCTTACTCCCTCCAGTAATTTATAGCCTTTTAACCTTTTCACCATTGCCTTTGTTTCGTGCAGTGATAAAGGAGCTAATCCGGATTGAACATCTTTTAAAACCTCAATGAAGATCCCTCCTAACCCGGCCATTATCTGGTGTCCAAATTTAGCCTCTGCAATAGCCCCGGCGAACAATTCCATCCCGCTTATCATTGGCTGCATTAATATACCTGTAGCTCCTTTTATTGTAATCATGCGATTAAACTCTTCCATCACACTTTCAATATGATTAACGTTTAAAACTACACCGTCAACATCCGATTTATGAATTGGACCAACTACTTTCATTACCAGCGGGAATGAAAATTTCTCTGCTGTAACGATAGCATCATCAATTGTCTTTACAACTTTTTCGGGCACTCTTTCAATACCTGATGCATCCAAAATGGCCATTATTTCTTCAGAACCAATATAACCATCATCTGCATTATCTATTACTTCTCTTATAGCTTTTTTATCAAGTTCAGGCTTCTCGAACTCAAAAGGCAGAGGTTTATGAGTTTGTTTCCACACTTCTGCCAATGCTTCTCCTAGCATTACCTCATCAGGGAAATTTATATTTCCGGCCTTCTGGAAATTTTTAACCTCCTCAGCGGCATTTATCAGCGATGGAAGAACAGGAAAAATTGGCTTTTTAGAAGATTTTATCTTTTCGTTAAGTACCTTATAAACCTCATCTACATTAAACAGTCCCGGACTTCCAAATACTACCACCATTCCGTCAATATTATCAAACTCATCGTTTACATAATCTATAATAGTTCCCAGTTGCTCCGCAGTACCGGTAGCCAGAAAATCTATAGGATTCTTTACCGATGACCCCGGAAATAAATCTTTCAACAGCCTGTCTGCAGCCTCTCCTTTAATCTCCGGAACATTTAACCCTTTCTTTGAGAGAGCATCAGTAAGCATTACCGCAGGACCTCCGGCATGAGTAATGATAGCTATGTTTTTACCCTTTAATTCTTTATAATAGAAAATTGAACCTGCGGCTATAAGCTCTTCTCTACTTGAACAGTATACAATACCTGCTTTTCTGAACAGTCCTCTAACCGCTAAATCGCTACTTGCCATAGCTCCTGTATGCGAAGAGGCAGCTCTTGATCCGGCCTCAGAAACACCGGACTTGATCGCTGCAATTTTACAGCCTTTGTTAATTAAAGATTTTGCATGTCGAAGAAGCTTACCCGGATTATTGATGCTTTCGATGTACATCAATTTGGTTTTAGCACTTTTTCCGTCTTCATAATTTTCGTCCCAATATTCCAAAACATCTTCTATTCCTGTTTGGGCAGCATTACCAACAGAGTAAACACTATTAAAACGCATGCCTCTCAACATAGCTTTTTCCATAATAAATACAGCTGTTGCTCCTGAACTTGATACAAAATCAACTCCTTTTGGGTCTATTACAGGAATTGGAGTTGTAAATACCCCATTATAATTTCTGTTTAGCACCCCAATACAGTTTGGACCTATCAAAGAAGCATTATTTGTATCTGCCAAATCGGTCAGTTTACTTTCTATTTCTTTACCATTCTCTGATTCCTCTCCAAAGCCCGCAGAAATAATAATAAAAGCCTTCGTTCCCTTTCTTAAAAGTGTTTCAACGGTATCAATGGCAAATCGGGATGCAATTGCAATTATAGCTAAATCACATTGGGGAAATGTTTCCAAATCCGGATATGCTTTCACCCCCTGCACTTCACTCTCTTTTGGATTCAAAACATACAGGTCTCCCTTAAAATCACCGTCCAAAAGATTCCTGAGTATTTTCCCACCGGGTTTTTGTATGTTGTTTGACCCTCCAATTACTGCAATACTTTGGGGATTAATAAGTTGTTCGTTTATCATGACAAAATATTTTTAAGATCGATTTTTGTTTGTACTATTTAGTATGTAAAGTAAGCTTTACTCAATTCAAACATAAAGAAACGTAAATAAATATTGCTCCACAGAATAATGACTAACATTAAAGTACAATAGCTGCCTTACTGATGAAGTCAGGTATGTAACCAAAATATAAATTATTCACAG
>JBDLJM010000081.1 GCA_039714315.1 Bacteroidota bacterium
GAAGTGGAAGAAGAAGTGGAAGAAGAGACTGCAGAGTAATAAAAATTATAAATAAATTTCTAATCAGCCATCACTGCATTGTAGTGGTGGCTTTTTTATTGTAAATACTTTTCTAAAACATACAAGCATAGGTTGGTATAACGCCCCGGATAGCAGCGGTAGCTTTTACTTATCGGGATAAGTGAACAAAGTTCTGTGGCGGCCTGCCTTTTTTTGGCAGGTTTACTTTTTGCTAAAGCAAAAAGACCCCGCAGAACTATTGTGAACTAATCCCGGTAAGTGAAACTACAAGCGAAGAGCCGGATAAGGCGCATAATAATTAATAATAAGAAACACGGGAAACTTAAATTAAACGATTCTCAATCAATTACAAAATCCGCTAACTATTTGATAAAATATTTTCTAAATATCACTACCCAACACAATTCAATAAAAAACATTACAATTCACAATGCTTTGACTTTGATAATTACAAATATTGACATATCATTGCACTTGAATAGAAACATATGAAAGTAGAAGGTTTAAAATACTGCAAAATTGATACTATCAACTTCAATATCACTGGAGCTGTTACTTCTATTTCTATAACTCGAAATACAACTATTACCCCTTGTGGGGTTTAGTTATACATATCGCCATGGTTAAGGCCAGACAAAAAATGTCTGGCAAACACAACTTTCCAACATAAGAACATTTTATTGAAACGAATATACACCTGACATTTTCAAGGTGGCAATACTTAATCGTTTATACGTTTAAGAAGAAAACAATTTAATAATGAAAGTATTAAAATTTGGAGGAACTTCAGTAGGATCACCTGAAGCCTTTAAAAAAGTAAAAGAGATTTCGCTTAAATCAGCCGAAAAAGAAAAAATTGTAGTTGTTGTATCGGCAGTTTCGCAAATGACAAACCTGTTACAAAAGGCTGCAGACAAAGCTTCGACAGGTGATGAGAGTTATTCCGGTGATTTAACTTTGCTTGAGCAGAAACACATTAGTCTTATCAGAGAATTAATGTCGATTGAGAAACAAAGTAGTGTTATAGCCGAATTTAAAACCAATCTGAACCACCTGGAAGACATTTTAAAAGGGATATATCTTGTTGAGGAATTAACCGAAAAATCAAGTGCTTTGGTATTGAGTTTTGGTGAAAAATTCTCTTCCAAAATACTCTATCATTATTTCAGCGAAAAAAATAACAGTGTAGCCTATTGGGATTCTACTCAAATTATTGTGGCAAACGGAAATTTCATAAATGCACAGCTCAACGAAGAAAAAACAACAGAAAATCTGCAGAAGGTAAACTCAGAGAATTTTTCTGTAGCTGTAATGCCCGGTTTTATTGCACGAAACAATAAAAACCAGCTTACTACACTGGGTCGTGGCGGTTCTGACTATACAGCTTCAATAGTTGCTGCAAATTTAAAAGCTGACGTTTTAGAAATCTGGACCGATGTTGACGGTATGTTAACGGCCGACCCATCGATGGTTAAGCAGGCTTCATCGCTTAAAAGCATCTCTTTTGATGAAGCAATGGAATTATCGCATTTCGGAGCTAAAGTTATTTATCCGCCTTCGATACAGCCGGCTCTTCGAGAAGGTATTCCCATGGTTGTAAAAAACACTTTTAACCCTGAAAATCCGGGAACTAAAATTGTTAAAGAAGCCCCGTCAGAAACAGATATTACAGGATTATCGGCAATAAAGGATATATCAGTTATCGATGTTACAGGAGCGGGAATGGTTGCTATTCCGGGTTATGCCAGCAGAGTTTTCAGAAGTTTATCTCAAAAAAATGTCAACATAATTCTGATTACCCAGGCTTCTTCGGAGCACTCCATTACATTGGCGATTAAATATGAAGATCGCTATAATGCTATAGAAGCCCTGGAAGAAGAATTTGAATCGGAGCTAAAAAATGGCAAAATTCAAAAACTAAAACATCAGGACGACCTTGCCATTATAGCTCTTGTTGGAGATAATATGAAAAGCCGAAGCGGGTTGAGCGGACGAGCTTTTAGTGCACTTGGACATAACGGAATAAACATCAGGGCAATTGCTCAGGGATCGTCAGAGAAAAATATTTCGATGGTGGTTTCTAAGAAAAACATAAAAAAAGCACTTAATGTACTTCACGAAGAATTTTTCTTATCGAAATACAAAAAAGTACATTTGTATCTGGCAGGCCTTGGAAATGTAGGAGGTGCATTGATCGATCAGGTTCGAAAACAAAAGACCTTCCTGATGGAAAAGCACAATATGCAAATGGTTGTTGTTGGTATGATTAATTCCAGAAAATACCTGATTGACGAAAATGGAATTGATCTTGACAATTGGGATGAATTATTAAACAACAGTGATAAAAAAGCCGACCTGGACAAATTTCATGAAGAAGCTACGGCCTTAAATAAACGAAACTCAGTATTTGTTGATAATACAGCTCACCAGATTGTATCTGATTATTATGAGAAATTCCTCGAATCGAAAATTTCTGTTGCCTGCTCAAATAAAATTGCGGCATCATCGGAATATGCAAAGTTTAAAAGCTTAAGAGAACTTGCCGTTAACAACAACGTTGAGTTTTTAAACGAGGCCAACGTTGGAGCGGGATTACCTATTATCGACACAATTAGCAAACTGGTAAGCAGTGGCGATGTTATCACTAAAATTCAGGGGGTATTATCGGGAAGTTTAAGCTTTATCTTTGACAATTATAACGGAGAGACTCCTTTTTCGGAAATTGTTACTCAGGCAAAAAATGATGGTTTTACCGAACCCGACCCACGTGTAGATCTAAGCGGAACAGATGTTGCCCGTAAAATACTTATTCTTTCGCGGGTTGGAGGCTACAAACCTGAACCCGAAGATGTGCTAAGCGAATCATTTATGCCGGAAAGCTGTTTACAGCCAATGGGAGTTGAGGAGTTTATAAAATCTTTAGACAACGAAGAAGCTCACTTTAAAGAACTTTACAATGAAGCAAATTCGAAAGGTGAAAAATTAAAAATCGTAGGTACTTTCGAAAACGGAAAAGCAAAAGTAAAACTTGAATCTTTAAACAACTCAAGTCCTTTCTTTAGTTTAAAAGGAACCGACAATATGGTATTAATATATACCGAGCGTTACGGCGAAAACCCAATGGTAATACAGGGTGCAGGAGCAGGAGCAAGTGTAACATCGGCAGGTGTATTTGGTGATATCATCAGAACACTTAAACATTAGTAATTGATAATCGTTAATTACATAAAATGAATAAAATTAAAGTTTTTGCACCGGCAACAGTTGCCAATGTAGGTAGCGGTTTTGATATTTTGGGTTTCGCTTTGGAAGCACCCGGTGATATCATAGAAATGAAAAAGACTGATAAAAAAGGTATAGTAATTACAGAAATTGTTTCTGAGAAGCCTTTGAGCCTTGAGCTGAAAAAAAACACAGCAGGAATGGCTCTTTTATCTATGTATGGAGCAAAGGAAATTCCTTTTGGAATTGAATTGAAGATTACTAAAGGTGTAAATCCCGGTAGTGGCACAGGATCAAGTGCGGCAAGTGCTGCAGGAGCTGTATATGCTCTCAACCAACTGTTAGACGACAAGTTTACAGACAAAGAACTTGTTGAGTTTGCCATGGATGGAGAGGTTGTAGCTTCAGGAGCCAGACATGCCGATAATGTAGCCCCTTCATTGCTTGGAGGATTCACACTGGTTCGTCAAAACCAACCATTGGATGTAAAACAAATTCCCGTTCCTGAAGAGTTGCAGGTTGTGGTTCTTCATCCCGAAATAGAGGTAAAAACTTCTGATTCGAGAGCTATATTAAAATCTCAGATTCCATTGGCCACAGCGGTAAAACAATGGGGAAATGTAGCAGGACTGGTAGCGGGTCTGTTCACTAACGACTATGAATTAATAGGCAGGTCGATCGAAGATTACGCTGTAACACCAACAAGATCTTTACTAATCCCTATGTATGACAAACTAAAGGAAAGTGCAATAAGCAACGGAGCCCTGGGATTTTCAATATCAGGTTCCGGCCCGTCGGTTTTTGCCATGTGCAGAGGAACAGAAAATGCCGAAAAAGTAAAAAAGGCTTTAGTAGAAACTATAGAACAAACAAACTTGCTATACAACATTCATATTTCCGGAGTAAGTACAGAAGGTTGTAGAGTGGTTTAACAGTCATTTCGACCGAAGATGAGAAATCTGTTGAAAGTTTATAATTACAAGCAACAGATTCCTCCATTTAGCTTCGCTGAATCTTAAGATTTTGCTAAAGCTATGGTCGGAATGACGTACTTCAGAACTTTTAATACAAACACCAAACAGGACAAGAATGATATATTACAGTACAAGAGATAAAAACAATACTGCAAGTTTCAAAGAAGCAGTTATTAAGGGACTGGCTAGCGATGGAGGTTTATTTGTTCCGGAAAAGGTAGAAAAACTACCACAAGAGTTTTTCGATAATATTGAGAGCATGTCGGTAGCAGAAATGGCTACAAAAGTTATGAAACCTTATGTTGGAGATGAAATACCTGAGGAAAAACTGAAATCTATTCTGGAAGAAGTTTTAAGTTTCGACTTTCCCCTGGTTCAGGTTGACGAGGATAAATTTGCTCTCGAGCTTTTTCATGGCCCCACGTTAGCATTTAAAGATGTTGGAGCAGGATTTTTGGCACGTTGTCTTGGATATTTTGCAGACGACAGTAAAAAGGTAACTGTTTTGGTAGCTACATCGGGCGATACCGGAAGTGCAGTAGCAAACGGCTTCTATAATGTTGAAGGAACAGAAGTTGTAATTCTTTATCCATCAGGAAAAGTTTCGGCTTCTCAGGAAAAACAACTTACCACCTATGGAGGCAACATTACAGCTCTTGAAGTTGACGGTACCTTCGATGATTGTCAGGTGATGGTAAAGGAGGCTTTTCAGGACAAAGAGTTGAACAAACAGCTTAATTTAAGTTCGGCCAACTCTATAAATGTAGCTCGTTTTCTTCCTCAAAGTCTGTACTATTTCATTGCCCTGGGACAATTGATTAAAGGAGATAAGGATGTTGTTGTTTCGGTACCCAGTGGAAATTTCGGAAATATTCTGGCAGGGATTTATGCAAAAAACATGGGGCTGAAGGTGAATAAATTTGTAGTTTCCAACAATGCAAATGATCCTGTAGTGGATTATCTGGAAAGCGGAGATTTCGAAAAAAGACCTTCAATTCAAACTATTTCAAATGCGATGGACATTGGAAATCCAAGCAATTTCGAACGCATGCTTCACCTCTACCCTGAACTTGAAAAAATGAAAGAGGTTGTTGAAGGATATTCATATTCCGACAAAGAAACACTCGAAAGCATCGAAGATATCTACAGCCGTACATCATATTTACCCGATCCACATGGCGCAGTTGCATATTTAGGACTTAGTGAAGCCATGAATGACAGGAAAAACACTGTTGGAGTTTTTGTAGAAACCGCACACCCGGCAAAATTTATAGAAACTTTCACAGACTCTCAAAAAGAAAACTTAGAGATTCCCGAAAGACTGTCAAAGTTCATGAATAAGGAAAAATCGGCGATTAAAATGGATAACAATTTCGAGAGCTTTAAAAAATATTTGCTTTCGAGATAAATAAGATAAATAACTAAAACTTTTTCTACAAAAAACATTCTGATTTGCTTTTCATTAGCCATCGTAACAAAACAAGCCGTAATCACTTGTAAATCAAAAGAAAAATATCAATATACAACCTTTAGAGGCCGTAATAATAAAAAAAGAAGTTTTAGAACAATAATCAAAATTGTCGTGATTTGTATTTTCAATATCTATGTTGAAAAAGCGCAAATGAAAAATTGATCAAAAAAATAATAACAATATAAAACATCATGAGTAAGACATTATTCGATAAAGTTTGGGATTCCCACGTAGTTCGCAGTGTAGAGGATGGACCGGATGTTGTGTTCATCGATCGTCACCTGGTACACGAGGTAACAAGTCCTGTTGCCTTTTTGGGATTGAAGAATAGAGGAATAAAAGTAGCATACCCTGAAAAGACTTTTGCGGTTGCCGATCACAACACTCCAACAATAAACCAACATTTACCCGTTACAAATATTGAATCTAAAAATCAGCTTGAGGCACTTGAACGCAACACTGCTGAATTTGGTGTTAGTCACTGGGGTCTAGGTCATGAAAAAAATGGTGTTGTACATGTCGTTGCTCCGGAAAATGGTGTAATTGTTCCAGGTGCTACAGTTGTTTGCGGTGATTCGCACACTTCTACTCATGGCGCATTTGGAGCTATTGCCTTCGGTATTGGAACTTCTGAGGTAGAAATGGTTTTGGCTTCGCAAAACATTATGCAGGCAAAACCTAAGAAAATGCGTATTACTGTTGATGGAGAATTATCTAAAAGTGTACTTCCGAAAGATGTTGCTCTTTACATCATTTCTAAACTTTCAACATCAGGAGCTACAGGATATTTTGTAGAATATGCCGGTGATGTTTTCGAAAAAATGAGCATGGAAGGTCGTATGACTGTATGTAACCTAAGTATAGAAATGGGTGCCCGTGGGGGTATGATCGCTCCTGACCAAACTACTTTCAACTATGTTCAGGACCGTGAATTTGCACCAAAAGGTGAAGCATGGAATAATGCAATGGAGTACTGGAAAACTCTAAAAACTGATGAAGATGCATTATTCGACAAAGAATTCATCTTTGATGCCGCTGATATAGAACCGATGATTACTTACGGAACAAATCCGGGTATGGGAATCGGCATTTCTCAGGATGTTCCGGAAGTAGAAAACACATTAGAAGCTAAAGAAACTTTCACAAAATCTTTGAAATACATGAATTTCAAAGAAGGAGAAGCAATGAAAGGAAAAAATATTGATTATGTTTTCCTTGGTTCTTGTACAAACGGACGTATCGAAGATTTCCGTCAATTTGCATCTGCCGTAAAAGGAAAGAAGAAAGCTGACCACGTTACCGCATGGTTAGTTCCGGGTTCACACATTGTAGAAAAGCAAATTAAAGATGAAGGTATTTTAGATATCTTAAACGAAGCAGGTTTTGAATTACGTCAGCCGGGCTGTTCAGCATGTTTAGCTATGAACGATGATAAAATTCCTGCCGGAAAATTATCTGTAAGCACATCAAACAGAAACTTTGAAGGACGTCAGGGACCGGGTTCACGTACAATGCTGGCATCTCCTTTAGTAGCTGCTGCAGCGGCTGTTACAGGTAAGGTTACTGATCCTAGAGAATTAGACTAAAACTAACCGTCATCTTGAGCGAAGCGTAGCGGAGTCGAAAGATCTCATATTTATAAGGAGATTCCTCCATTCCGCTGCGCTGCAGTCGGAATGACGTAATAAGAAATAATAAAATGGCATACGATAAATTTGTAGTATTAAAAAGTAGCGCATATCCACTTCCTATCGACAATGTGGATACTGATCAATTAATCCCTGCAAGATTTTTGAAAGCTACAGAGAGAAAAGGATTTGGAGATAATCTGTTTCGCGATTGGAGATATAATAACGATGGAAGTCCTAAGGCTGATTTTGTATTAAACAATCCTGAATACAGTGGAAAAATACTTGTCGGAGGAAAAAACTTCGGTTCCGGATCTTCGCGTGAACACGCTGCCTGGGCTGTTTATGATTTCGGTTTCCGCTGTGTAATTTCAAGTGAGTTTGCTGATATATTCAAAAACAACTGTTTAAATATCGGTGTACTTCCAGTTCAGGTTTCTGAAGAGTTTGCTCAAAAAGTTTTTGACGCAATCGAAGCAGATGCAAAAGCTGAAATCGAAGTCGATTTACCTGAGCAAAAAGTAACTATTGTTGCTACGGGCGAATCAGAAGGATTTGCGATTAACGGGTACAAAAAACACAATATGCTTAACGGTTTCGACGATATCGACTACTTGCAAAGCATGAAAGATGAGGTAGCTGATTTTGCAGCAAAAAGATTATTTTAAGAAGCTTTAAGCAGTAGGCAGTAAGCCATAGGCAAATTTAACTATGGCTTACTACCTAAAGCACAGAGCATAGAGCTTATTGCCTATGATGTCAAAACGAAAAATAGAAATAATGGACACCACTCTCCGTGATGGAGAGCAGACAAGTGGTGTTTCATTTTCTACACGGGAAAAATTAACCATAGCTCAACTTTTACTGGAAGAGCTCAAGGTTGATCGTATCGAAATCGCATCTACAAGAGTTTCTGAAGGTGAATTTGAAGCAGTGAAAGGGATAACCGATTGGGCTTCTGAAAAAAACTATATCGAAAAAATTGAAGTACTTTCGTTTGTTGACAATGGACTGTCAATTGAGTGGATGAAACAAACAGGAGCCAAGGTTCAAAACCTTTTGACCAAAGGTTCTCTTAACCATCTCACCCATCAACTCAAAAAGACTCCGGAACAGCACTTTGATGCTATTAGGAAAGTTATTGTTCTTGCCGAAAAAGAAGGTATTAAAACAAATGTTTATCTGGAGGATTGGAGTAATGGTATGAAGGATTCTCCGGAATATGCTTTTCAATTTCTGGAATTTCTTTCAACTCAAAAAATAGAAAGAGTTTTATTGCCCGATACATTAGGAGTATTAACTCCCGGCGAATCATATAAATTCATTGCCGAAATAAAGCAAAAACACCCTGAAATGCATTTGGATTTCCACGCTCACAACGATTACGATCTGAGTGTAGCAAATGTAATGGAAGCGGTAAAAGCAGGGGCAAACGGAGTTCATCTTACGTTAAACGGAATGGGCGAAAGAGCAGGAAATGCACCTTTGGCCAGTGTTGTAGCGGTAATACATGATTTGATCCCTGATGCTGAAACTTCGGTAAACGAAAAGGCCCTGTTCAAAGTGAGCAGGCTTGTAGAAACTTTTTCCGGATTCAGAATACCTGTAAACAAACCTGTTTTAGGAGAAAATGTATTTACTCAGACAGCAGGAATTCACGCCGACGGAGACAATAAAAATAATCTTTACTTCAACGATTTGATGCCTGAGCGTTTTGGAAGAAAACGTCAGTATGCTTTGGGTAAAACATCGGGAAAAGCAAATATTCAAAAAAACTTACAGGAATTAGGCTTACATCTGAACGATGAAGATATAGCTAAGGTTACTCAAAAAATTATTGAGCTTGGCGACAAAAAAGAAGTTGTAACTCAGGATGATTTGCCTTACATCATATCCGATGTTCTGAAGAGTAACCTTTATAATGAGAACATTAAAATTAATTCATATGTGTTAACTCACTCTAAAGGTTTGCGTCCGTCTACAACTATTTCTGTTTCTATAGACGACGAAACTTTTGAGGAACATGCACAGGGTGACGGGCAGTTTGATGCATTCATGAATGCCTTAAATAAAGTATATGGAAACAAGAACATGGAGCTTCCAAAACTTACCGACTATGTGGTTCACATTCCTCCGGGATCGGCATCTGATGCTCTTTGTGAAACTGTGATTACATGGCAGAAAGGAGAAAAGATATTCAAAACAAGAGGATTGGATTCAGACCAGACTGTATCGGCAATTATTGCCACACAAAAAATGTTGAATATAATATAAGTAATAGGCCCTAAGCAGTAAGCTTTAAGCCAAATAAAGAATAAGAATGCTTTAAGCATAGAGCCTACAACCTAAAGTTTAAAGCCAATAGCATAAAAAATATGAAACTAAACATCGCACTTTTAGCCGGTGACGGAATCGGACCGGAAATTATTGCACAAGCAGTAAAAGTTTGTAACGCGGTTGCTAAGAAATACAACCACGAAATAAAGTACACCGAAGCATTAACAGGAGCAGCTGCAATTGATGCAGTAGGAGAGCCTTATCCTGATTCAACCCACGAAGTATGTATGGCTGCAGATGCTGTATTGTTCGGAGCTATCGGACTTCCAAAGTACGATAACGACCCATCTGCAAAAGTACGTCCTGAGCAGGGATTGCTTAAAATGCGTCAGAAGTTAGGATTGTTCGCTAACGTGCGTCCAACATTTACATTTCCTTCTTTGATTGATAAATCTCCATTGAAAAGAGAACGTATCGAAGGTACTGACTTAGTATTCTTACGTGAGCTTACAGGTGGTGCTTATTTCGGAGAAAGAGGTCGTAAAGATGATGGAAACACAGCTTACGATACCATGATTTATACTCGTATGGAAGTACAACGTATTGCAAAAGCAGCTTTCGAAATGGCTATGACACGTAGCAAGAGACTTTGTTTGGTAGATAAAGCAAACGTACTTGAGTCTTCAAGACTTTGGAGAGAAACTGTGCAGGCAATGGAAAAAGACTACCCGGAAGTTGAGGTAGCTTACGAATTGGTTGATGCAGTAGCTATGCGTTTGGTACAATGGCCAAACTCTTACGATGTATTGGTAACTGAAAACTTATTCGGAGATATACTTACTGATGAGGCTTCTGTAATTTCGGGCTCAATGGGATTAATGCCTTCAGCATCAAAAGGAGAGCATACCGATCTTTACGAGCCAATTCACGGATCATATCCACAGGCAGCCGGAAAAGATATCGCTAACCCCTTGGCTACAATTTTATCTGCAGCTATGATGTTAGAAGATACTTTCAAACTTAAAGAAGAAGCACAGGCTATAAAAGATGTAGTAAACAAATCGCTTACCGAAGGTATTGTTACAGAGGATTTAGCAGTAGAAGGCACTAAAGCATATAAGACCAGCGAAGTAGGAAACTGGTTGGCTGAGAATGTATAATACTTAAAACTATATTTTCTTTGAATTTGCGTTAATCTGCGTAATCTGCCGGCATTTTTTCTCCCGCTGATTACACAGATTTTCGCAATTTTTTTTTATTAAAAACAAACTATCATGCCCTCTGCTTGGCAATTGAACCCGAATCGATCAGTGAAGAGGTTTTGACGACAAAAATTAAATTAATTGCTGATTAAAGTACAGAGTAATGCCGGGTAAAAACTCTGCACATATTTGCGGTTAAAATAGTTATCATCCGAAGTATTAAAGTATTTTATTTATTTGCTTTTTTTTTATATTGCAAAGCATTAACCAAACCCATATCACAATTGAAAATAATTATCCTAGATGATCATCAGATGTTTGCTGACGGATTATATCAAATTTTGACATCAAACTTCGATAATATTGATATTTACTCCTTCAGATCGATAAAAAATCTAAAAAAAGAAATAGTTGACTTTTCTGAAATCGATTTATTTATTAGTGACATAGAACTTCCGGAAGAAAATATCTTCGAATTATTTGAGGAAATGAAATTATCTCAGCCAAAAATACCGATACTGGTAATTTCCATGCATAATAAACTCTCTGTTATAAAAAAATGCATGAACCTGAATATTGAAGGATTTATCCTGAAAGACGATTCTATAAATATCAAACAAGTTGTTGACAATATGTTGGCGGGCGAAAACTATTACTCTCCAAAAGTAATGGCTACCTACAAAATATTAAGCATTGAATCAAAAGAACTTACGCCTCGCGAAGAGCAAATATTAGCACTTTTAAGCAACGGTAAATTGAGCTATGAAATATCAGATGAACTTCACATTAGTGAACATACATTGAAAACCCATATTAAAAACATAAAGAGGAAACTGGGTCTGTCTAAAACAAATGAATTGATTATTTATTACTTTAACAATTATGTAAAATAAAAGACGCCACATCCATTTAATTATGTGAGTTAAAAACTAATTCAAAGTCACTGTAATATTGTTACTTATTACTTATCTATATTTATTATCTCCGGAGCTATAGTAATTATCTAAAAAATATTTTCAATTTCAATATTTATAGTCGATCCATTACTTTTTAAACTATCGATCTTACCTCCCAAGATATCTACCCTGTTTTGAATACTTTTTAGTCCCAGTCCTCCGGTTTTAACATTTTTAAAATCAAAGCCAATACCATCGTCTTCGTAAAAGATACTTATCGAGGTTTTATCGTGCCCAATAAATTGAAAATAAACATTATTTGCCTCACTGTGTTTTGTGGCATTTTGCAATAATTCCTGACTAATACGGTATAAGTGAGTTGTTTTATCTGCGTCTTGAATATAAGGCCATTTATGAAAATAAATATGCACCTTCATATGCTCATTAGAACTAATATGAGCTAATTGTTTCATTTCATCAATAAATTCATCGTTATTTACCATTGGAGTAACCAAGCCATGACTTAGACTCCTGACAGAATCAATAGTTTTGTTAACAATACCTGAAAGTTCAACATCCACATCATTAATCCTGTGCTTAATAACTGCCATATTTGCACCTACCAGGTCGTGTAATTCCCTCCCTACCCTGTTTCTTTCTTCTTCCTGACTGCTTACCATCGCATTAATAATCTCTTTTTGGTGATTCTTTTGCTGTACCAACAAATGAGATCTCTGCATATAAACGTTTCTTGTTTTCTTAGCCATTAAAAACATAAAACTAAACACTTCTATAAATGACCCAAGAATAACTGTTCTATAAATATATGGGCTGTCTTTTATTAATCCCATATTTTGACCAAAAACATCAATAAAACTCGACAATACATATATAGAATATATTGCCAACAGCGGAATAGAATTCTCTGCTTTTAAATATATGTTCCTTACCAGATAATATATCACAAGCAGAAACACTATCATTAAACTGAAAATTATATAGTAATGTATATAATAAGTTAAAACAGATTGCCGAACAGCAGGGAAATAAGAGATCAAAATAAATGGTATCATTCCGTAATTTATAAACAGAATAATATTCCATGATTTCCTGTTATTATCAGCTATTGGTGTCAATTCATTAATAAACAAAGGAAAAAACAAATTTATCAACAGCGAACTTGTGTAGTTAATGGGAGAGGTTACATCTGTTAAATCTATATCTACAAAATAAGAAAAGACTCCAATATTTGTGGATATATATATGCTAACCCCCAAATTCAACAGAAAATAATACAAAAACATTTTATCACCAATATACAAGTATCCAATCAAGGTCAGAATTAGGACAAAGAAATACATACCACGCCAAAACCAAACCAATGACTTTTCGTTTTTTACAACTTTGAGAAGCTCTTTATTACTAAATAAAAAAGCAGTGGCTCTTAGAGGACGATTGAGATGTTCGTACTTTATATAAACGGTAGATATAGTATTAGCTTCAACATTTATAGATATAGGATAGCCCGTAACCTGCATTTCTTTTTCACTGAAACTTCGCATAGTTCCGGTTTTTGCAAGACTTATCGTCGTATCACCTTTTTTTTGAAAAACATCTATCTTATGAATATGGTTATAGGATATAAACAGTACTTTTTTTACTTCACTATCATATTTATTTTGAAAAACATATTTCAGCCAAATAATATCATCTCCCGGTCTGAATGACGGTGCTTTATTTAGTTTTTCCCATTCGAGCTTTTCTAAATTATCAACTTCAACATTATTACCGCTATCAAAATATATATATGCATAATCCTGCAAGTTAATTTGACTGTTAATTGTATCAACAGTCAATATATTTTCAGAAAAAATGCTATTACCTATTAAAAGAAAAAAAAAGAAAAGTCCTAACCTCATAATAATAACTAATCAATAATTGATTTTCAATAATACGTAATACACATAAAAAAAGCTACAGATAGTCTATTACTTTTTTATATGTATATAATTTAATGTTTAGGTCATACCTGCCTGACTGCATCACGCAGGCAGGTGGTATCCTCATTTATATTCATCACGCTTGGTCTCCGCTAAGCCGAGATGGGGATTTCATAAGTGTTTTACATATATGCAGATTAACATAATCAAATAGTAATGAAAAATACCTCTTTTTAGGTATTGACTGATCTATCGTTACTAAATATTTTTGTTAATTATTATAACACCTCAAAAAACCGCGGAGAAGCGATTTTACCCCTAGAACAACTACAACTATTGGGAGAGTAATTTTACTCTCCCGATTCTTTTTATATATCAATAACTCTTCCGTAATTTCATTCAGGTTAACTACAGAAAATAACTTTGTTTCTTATCCCGACAGAGTCAGCTGATCTTGACCTTTCAGATTATGCCCCGGATATTATCGGATCAAGTCCATTTTCTGGGGAGTCTTAAAAAATCAGGCATAAAGTTTACATAATCTGAACAAGAAAAATAGGATATCTTTCACTCCTCTAAATTGCCTTCTAAACTCTTTAATTCTGGCATTGAAAGATTCTGCAGAAGCATGTTAGTTAGTCTACACCTCTCACTAATCTAAACTGTCCTTAATTTAGTATTGACTGAAAGCCATACTTAATTCCGGTCAAAGGCAACGCCTTGACATATTGTGTAAATGTTTAATATTTCGCCCCTTCAACAAAAGGTGATACCTTTTGTTGAATTAATCTGCCACTTCGTGGCGATGACAAATTAACTACTTACAATGTACAAAATATAATATTGTCAACTTTACCCCCTCATCCAATTGATTATTTATTAATGAGAAATAAATGCAGTAAACCATAGATTGAA
>JBDLJM010000082.1 GCA_039714315.1 Bacteroidota bacterium
CGCGGTTCTGGGGCAGGGTGCGGATGCGGAAAAGTTCGAAGAGATTGCCGGGAAGATCAAGGCCGCTGCCAACAAACTCCTCTGGAGCGAAGAGGAGCATAATAAGAAAAAAAATAATTTAGTGTAAAAGTAATTTTTTTAGTGTATTAGATACACTTTGTGTGAAAATTATTGAGAAAAGAACTTTATATTTGGGAAATGAATTAGCATTAATTGAAATGAGGAAAGGTAATGGCTAAAAAAACTATATTAGAGAAAATATTTGAGCATTTCGACTCAAATCCAAAGAAGTCTGATACTGGCTACTTTATACCGTCGTTATGGACATTGAATGACGGACCGTCGCGCCCGATAAGGGTAAATGCAAATGAATATTTCGGAGGTATTGTATCTGATATACTCGAAAAAAAAGAAACAGGAAAGGATTATAGTGTTTCTATATCAAAGAGTAATGGACTGCAACACGGAAACGGAGGAGACTGGACATATTCATCGAGGATATATAATGTATTTCCAAGACTTACAACGGCTTATGATCACGATCAGGACGGGAATGTAGGGGTTCAGAAGAAGGATATTACAATGTCGAAGAACGGTTTTAGGGAATCAGGAACTTTATTGAAAACGATAGCCCTACTACCTTATTTAAAGGCTTTGGGAACAAACGTTGTATATTTTTTACCGATAACCAGTATTGGAAAGGATGGAAACAGGGGAGACCTTGGATCGCCTTACGCCATAAAAAATCCATATAAATTGGATGAAAATCTGGCAGATCCAATGATACCTTTCACAGTTGAAGAGCAGTTTGAGGCCTTTGTGGAAGCGGCTCATATAATGGGGATGCGGGTAGTATTAGAGTTTGTATTAAGGACATCATCGCTTGATGGAGATTGGATTAAGGAGCATCCTGAGTGGTTTTACTGGATAGATAAGAACTATGTTGATGAATACCAGAGTCCGGAGTTTCCGGCTCACGAATTGGCAGAAATAAAAAAGATACCTGACGGGGGAGGATTCCATTTTGCTCCGCAGCAATCATACAGGGATCATTTTAAGAAGCCACCAACACCGAAGCAGATAAAAACAGTAAAAGGTAAGTTTGTAGCTAAAACTGAAGAAGGAGAATTGGTTATTCCCGGAGCATTTGCCGACTGGCCACCTGATGATATTCAACCTGCATGGAGTGACGTAACATATTTCAGAATGTATAATTACGAGTATGATTCAGGTCATAACGACTATAATTATATCGCTTATAATACAATCCGTTATTACGATCCGGAATTGTCTCATCCAACTAATGTAAACCGACCGTTATGGGATAAGCTGGCCGGTGTAATTCCGCATTATCAGGAGTTTGGTATTGATGGAGTGATGATGGATATGGGACATGCTGTTCCTAAACCATTAATGGCTGAGATTATTTCAACTGCCCGCGAATACGATAAAGATTTCGCATTCATGGAGGAGAATTTTGAAATAGAATGGCCAAGCAGGGATGCCGGTTATAATGGAACTTTAGGTTTTGAGTGGAGAGTATCCTCTAAGCCCGGCGGTATTAAAAATGTAATAGAGAAAGCTGCTGAAAAGTTACCTTTTCCGTTTTTCGGAACAGCTGAGACTCATAATACTCCGAGAGCAATGCAACGAGGTGGGGAAATGCATTCGAAGCAGATGTGGGTGATTTCTTCTTTCCTGCCAAACTGTATGCCGTTTATTCATGCAGGTTTTGAGATAATGGAAGATTATCCTATTAATACAGGTTTAGGTTTTACCGAAGACGAGACTTCTCATTTTGGTTCACAGGCTTTGCCATTGTTTTATAAAAATGCTTATAACTGGAATAGGGATTATAATCTTATTGGATTTATTAAGCATGTAAACTTTCTTAGGGATAAATATCAGAATATAATAGCCACCGGTAATGAGTTATCAATAAAGGTTCATTATCCTGAGAGTAATAATGGCAGTGTAACGGCCTTTGAGCGCTTTGATCCGTGGCAGCAATGGAAGAGTATTTTAGTTATTTGTAATACTAATTACCATAATTATGAGAAATTTTATCTGAAAATTGATGGCACACACAGTAATACATACCGCGATCATTTGAGTGGTGATACAGTAAGTTTCGTAGATCAATGGATGAGTTACGATTTAGCTCCGGGACAATGTATGCTTGTTGAACTGGATAAGTATTTTGGATAAAATGATCAATTTCTGGCCGTGGTAGTAGCGGCAGCTAGGACTAAAGGAAGAGTATTGAACAAAAAAACAGCGGGGCTCCAAAAAAGGAGACCCCGCTGTTTTTATTGTGATAATACCTGTTTATACTCAATTTTACACGAATAAAATTTGTATTTCCGTCTTATTATTCAAAATAAAAATGAACCGTAGCTTTGGCTATGCTTAATTTTTCTTTTTCAACTAAGACGAAAACCCTTAATTTTCTTTTAGTGTAAAACTAAACACAAACAGGTATAGTTCTGAATTTGGCCTACTATAGCGGATAACGCCTACCTGACTGCATCGCGCAGGCAGGCGAAATGCCAGCCAACTATTTCACTGAAAAATCCTCAAATCCATCAACTACTACGGTGTATTCCGGATCTTCGATAATATTTACATCAATAATTTTTTCAGCTTTATCAATTAACTTTCTACAATCAGGACTAAGGTGACGAAGGTGAATCTGTTTTCCTTCCTGTTCGTATTTTTTAGCAAGTTTATTTATCGCTTCAATACCTGAATGATCAGCTACTCTCGATTCTTTGAAATCAATTATAACTTCATTAGGGTCATTTTTAACATCAAATTTACTGGTAAATAATTGAGTAGAACCAAAGAATAAAGGTCCAAATATTTCGTAGTTCTTAACTCCATTTTCATCAATGTATTTGCGGGCACGAATACGCAATGCATTTTCCCAGGCAAAAACAAGAGCAGAAACTATAACTCCCGCGATAACAGCAACAGCAAGGTCGAACATTACTGTAAGTACTGTAACCAACAGAATAACCAAAGCATCGGCAGCAGGAATCTTATTTACAACGCTAAACGTACTCCATGCGAAAGTACCAATTACTACCATGAACATAACACCTACAAGTGCAGCAACCGGGATCATTTCTATATATGTGGCACCAAATAAGATGAACAGTAATAGGGCTACTGCTGCAACAATACCTGATAATCTACCTCTACCGCCCGATTTAATATTAATGATACTTTGACCGATCATGGCACAACCGCCCATACCTCCAAAAAATCCGTTTACCATATTGGCGGCACCCTGTGCTATACTTTCCTTATTGGCATTACCATGAGTTTCGGTTAATTCATCAATAAGGTTTAGAGTCATAAGAGATTCAATTAAACCAATGGCCGCAATAATTGTTGCATATGGAGCAATGAAGTATAAAGTTTCTAAATTAAATGGAATCATCGGTACGTTGAAACTAGGAAGCTTTGCCTGTATACCTTCACCTCCTTTTGCCTGAACAAAAGACAGTACAGTTTCAGTTTCAATACCACTGAAAATTACGATGAAAGTTACAGAAACAATAGCAACTAATGCAGCCGGAACTTTGGTTGTAACTTTTGGAAAGAAGTAAAGAATAGCCATTGTTAGAGCAACCAATCCTATCATAGTATATAGTTGAGCTCCTTCAAGCCAGTTTCCGCCAACCTGAAACATTCCTAGTTGTGCTATGAAAATTACTATGGCCAGACCATTAACAAATCCCATCATTACCGGATGAGGAATTAATCTGACAAATTTTCCCAGGCGGAAAACACCTGCAAATATTTGGATTAAACCTGCTAATAAAAGAGTGGCAAATAAGTACTGAAGTCCGGCTCCTTCGCCTCCCATTTCCGTGCCTATTTTTACAAGCGATATCATCACAACAGCAGTAGCTCCTGTAGCTCCGGAAATCATTCCCGGGCGACCTCCAAAAATAGAGGTAACCAAGCCCATCATAAATGCTCCATAAAGTCCTACTATAGGTGAAACTCCTGCAATAAATGCAAAAGCCACAGCTTCAGGAACAAGCGCTAAAGCAACTGTTAGCCCCGATAGAACATCGTCCTTGATATTGCCATTTTTCTTTTCAATGAATTTAAATCTCTTCATAGACTGTTTAATCTTAATTTTTTTAAGCCGGCAAATATAGTGTAAATTAAACACTTTCAAAGTTTTGAGTGGTGAAAAGCTTCGGGACATTATTGACCTGTTTGAATAGTCAATTTATCGTATTTTATAAAGAAAAAGCTCCGGATTTAAAAAAAATCCGGAGCTGAAAATATATAAATAAGTTTTATTTGTTTACCTGATGTAAGTGAACATCTGTTTGAGGGTAAGGTATTCCAATACCCACTTCATCGAGTTCCACTTTAAACTTTTCTAACAATTCGAAATAAACATTCCAATAGTCTGCAGTTTTTACCCATGGTCTTACATGAATATTTACAGAACTGTCGGCTAATTCGCCAACTGCTACCATTGGGGCCGGATCCGCAAGTATCCTGCTGTCCTTCTTCATTATTTCAATAAACAGGTCTTTGGCCTGTTTAATGTTGGCATCATACGAAATGCCCATTAATATGTCGACTCTAACCTTATCCATAATTGAGTAATTGGTTAGTGAACCATTAGCCATTGGAGAATTAGGTATAATTACAACCCTGTTTTGCGGAGTAGTAAGCTCTGTAACGAATATTTTAATTTCTCTAACTGTACCAATATAGCCCTGAGCTTCGATAAAATCGCCTACTTTGTATGGTTTGAAAATTAATATTAATACTCCTCCAGCAAAATTTGATAAAGTTCCCTGAAGAGCAAAACCAACAGCCAGACCTGCAGCACCAATTACGGCAATAAATGAAGTGGTTTCAACACCTACCATAGATGCGACAGAAATAAATAACATTATTTTTAGACCCCAATCAACCAGTGTATGTAAAAAAGGCTTTAAGGAAGGATCATAGTTTTTGTTTTCCAGTGTTTTATCAATAAGTTTTAAAATGAATTTAATTATTTTAATACCAATGATGAGGGTAATAATTGCCAGGACCAGCTTTGGCCCGTACTCCATAAGCATTTCAATAGCTTTGTCGAAATATTTTTCGATTGAGGAATTGTCAAAATTCATAATGATTTTTTATTTTAATGTGTTTAATAAATAGGAAGTTAATGAATATTATAAATTAGGCAAAAAAATACTTACTAAATATTTCTAATTTCTACAGGCAGTTAACATATTGTCATGATTTTAGATAAGCTTTTGCATAATAGAAATCCATATATTACATTTGATCGAACTAAAACAAATAAATTATGCGTACAAAATTGAGTTTTCTGGTTGCATTTTTACTTTTAACGGTATCTATTAATGCACAAAATGTTATTGGTAAGTGGAAAACAATTGATGACGAAACTAATAAAGAAAAGTCAATTGTAGAGATTTATGAAAAAGGAGGAAAGATTTTTGGAAAGATTGTAACACTTCTCAACAGAGAGCCCGGAGATGAAGATCCGCTTTGTGATAAATGTACAGACGACAGAAAGAACAAGCACCTTGTTGGAATGGAAATAATAAGGGAAATGGAAAAAGATGGTTCTGAATATGAAGACGGTACTATTATGGACCCTAATAATGGAAAAATATACGACTGTAAGCTTTGGGTGGATGAAAATGACAGTAAAGTTTTAAATGTAAGAGGTTATATAGCCTTTTTCTATAGAACCCAAACCTGGTATAGGGTAGAATAGAATAATCTAACTTTGTATTAATTTTACATCGCTTAGCGGAGGTTACTTATTATCGTCATCTCGACCGAGAGAAACGAGTGGAGAGATCTTATCCATGATACTACAATTTTTCATGAGATTTCTCCACGAGCTGTCGCTTGGTCGAAATGACGTTTTTTATAGACATAATTATTATTAAACAAACATGCGCGAATTCGGACTTATAGGTAGAAATATATCATATTCATTTTCTGAGGGATATTTTACAAAGAAATTTGAAGAGCTGGGAATCACTGATTGTAAATATTCAACATTCGATTTAAAAGAAATTTCAGATTTGAAAGAATTATTAGAATCTAAACCTAATTTAAAAGGCTTTAATATTACAATACCATATAAGGAAGATGTTTTGGCTTTTTTGGATGATATTGATGAAAGTGCAAAGTCGATTAAAGCTGTAAATACAGTGATAATTGAAAATGGAAAGCTGATAGGTTACAACACCGATACTTTTGGTTTTAAAACATCGATAAAACCATTTTTTGAGCCTCAACACCGAAAGGCTTTGATACTTGGAACCGGCGGAGCTGCTAAGGCTATAGCTTTTGTGCTAAAAGAATTGGGTGTTGATTTCTTCTTCGTTTCCCGAAATCCAAAAAAAGATGATGAAGTTGCTTATTCCGATCTTACGGAGCAGGCGATTAAAAACTTTCCTTTTATTATAAATTGCTCACCTGTTGGTACTTATCCTGATGTTGACAGTGCACCGGGTATTCCATATGAAGGAATTACTTCCGGACATTTATTATATGATTTAGTATATAACCCTGAGGAAACGAAGTTCCTCAAAAACGGAAAGGAAAGGGGAGCTGCAACAGTAAACGGACTTTCTATGTTGCATCATCAGGCCGAGGAAGCCTGGAGGATTTGGAACAGATAATTTTTAGTAAATGGTTGTTTAAAGTTGTAAAAATCATTTAATCAATGCAAAAAAGAAAAACATCAATAAAAATACCTGCTACAATTAAATATTTTGCAGGAGCCTTAGAGAAAATATCTCCTAAGTTGGCTTTAAAGTTTGGGTTAGCCTTATTTTACAAACCAATACGATTTCAACGTCCCGAGCGCGAAAATAAAATTTATTATTTGGCAACTTTAGACAATTTATTGTTGAAGGGAAGAAAAATAAGGACCTTTTCGTGGAAAAAGGGAGAAAAAAAGATTCTTTTGGTTCATGGATGGTCGGGAAGAGGAACTCAAATGAATAAACTGGTTGAAAGTCTTCTTGCAAATAATTTTTCTGTTTATAGCTTTGATGCACCTGCTCATGGTGAGTCGGAAGGAAAGCGGACTCATATGTATGAGTTTGTAGATGCTATTTTAGAAATGGAGAAAAAAGTCGGGAAATTTGATTTGATCATTGGTCATTCTATGGGAGGCATTGCAGCATTAAATGCTGTTAATAAAGGGGTAGACGCTCCAAAAGTAGTCATTATAGGAACTCCAAATTTGATTGAAAACGTCATCACTGATTTTTGTATGAATATTAATTTCAGCGATAAAATGATTCCCTTAATCAAAGATTATATAGAAACCAGATACGATGAAAGAATAACTTCTGTTTCGGGAGAAGTAGTAGGTGAAAAAATAGATATTCCCATACTTATTATTCACGATGAAAATGATATTGATGTTCAGTATTCGGAAGCAGAAACCATGAATAATAAAATAGCTAAGTCAGAATTATTTAGTACCAAGAATTTAGGCCATCGCAGAATTTTAGCTGATGATAATGTAATTAGGGAAATTATTGACTTTATAGCTTGAATTAGCGTGAAGGATTATTAATACCAAATACATATCATAATGTTGACTTGTAATTGGTATAATATCTAATCTTCATGGTTTGCAATAGTAATTGTTATTCCCAATGACTTTATTTTCTCAACTATATCCTTACTTATTTTATTATCTGTTATAATGTGATCTACCTGATCAATTTCGCAAATTCTACCAAAACTTTTCTTTCCAAACTTTGACGAATCTGCTAAGACGATAACTTCTTTCGAAGATTCTATCATCTGCTGGTTCAAATGAGCTTCTAAAGCATTTGATGTAGTTAATCCATAATCTAAATCTATTCCGTCAACACTTAGAAATAATTTACTGCAAGCCGTTTCTTTTAGTATTAACTCAGAGTAATGCCCTATTACAGAGTTTGAACTTTGCCGTATGTAGCCCCCCAATTGTAATACTTCAATGTTAGGTTTGTTTAATAGTTCTATGGCTACATTGAGTGCTGAAGTTACTACAGTAGTTTTAATGAGAGGGTTAATGTGTTTGGCAAATGCCAGTACAGTAGTTCCCGATGCTATAATTATATATTGATCATCACTGATAATCTTAGAAGCTTCTATCCCAATGGCTGATTTCTCTTTTACATTAATAAATTCTTTTTCATTTATTGGTTTATCGTTTACGTAAGGTTGTTCCAATGATGCCCCTCCATGTTTTCTGAAAAGTAATTTTTTTGCTTCTAAAATTTTTAAATCCTTTCTGATCGTTACGGTAGAGGTATTTAGTGCATCGCTTAGATCCTGAACTTTTACATTTTTCTTTTCTTTAAGAATTTCTAATATTTTTTGATGTCTGTCCATATGAAAATACTATGGTTTCGTTTTTTAGATATGTGTAATATGTAAAAATAATATAAATTTTAATATATATGTATTAAAAGCTATAATGTTTTATATTGGTTGTATTTGCTTATTTATAGCGTGTAAGGCTTGTAATATATAGGCGTTGTATTTAAGTAGTTTATATAAGTTGCAGTAGCTTGAGAAGGAAGATTGACTTGTTTTTTTATTTTTTGTAAAAAAAAAGCAAGGTTACGTTTTGGTTTCATATGTATAATTTGTACGTTTGAATACTTTCAAGTGAAACTAGAAAGAAGGTAAACGAAACTATAAGATAAGTAAATGTAATTATGGAACTTGTTGTTACTAGAGAAGAATTAATCAGGGAAATTCAGGCTGAGGATACTGTTTGGGATATAATAATTATTGGAGGTGGATCGACGGGACTTGGGGCTGCATTGGAGTCAGCAACCCGTGGTTATAAAACTTTACTTCTTGAACAATTAGATTTTACAGTTGGTACTTCAAGTAGAAGCACAAAGCTTGTACACGGTGGGGTGAGGTATCTGGCACAGGGCGATGTTTCGTTGGTCCTGGAGGCCCTAAAAGAAAGAGGGTTATTGCTTCAAAATGCTCCACATCTTACAAGAAATCAGAAATTTTTAATTCCGGCTTATTCATGGTGGTATAAACCATTTTATACAATTGGGCTTACTGTTTACGATTTGTTGGCAGGCAGGTTAAGTTTGGGTAGATCTGTTCCATATACAAAAAGAAAAACTATGGAAAAGCTGCCTACAGTAAAGAAAAATGGTTTACGTGGTGGCATTTTATACCATGATGGTCAGTTCGACGATTCCAGATTGGGATTAAACCTGGCACAAACTACAATAGAATACGGAGGAGTACCTTTGAACTACATGAAAGTTACCGATTTGATAAAAGAAGGTGGTAATATTAGTGGTGTTGTAGCTAAAGATGGTGAAACCGGAAAGGAATACAAAATAAAAGGAAAGGCAGTTTTAAATGCTACCGGAGTTTTTGTAGATGATATATTACGGAAGGATAATCCAAAAGCTAATAATATGCTTATTGCAAGTCAGGGAGTTCACCTTGTATTGGATGGTGATTTTTTACAATCAGATCACGCAATAATGATACCTAAAACTCCCGATGGAAGAGTATTATTTGCTGTACCCTGGTATGGAAAAGTAGTAGTTGGTACAACTGATATTCCTAAAAAGGAATCGTTAATTGAGCCTATTGCTACTGATGAAGAAATAGATTTTATATTAGAAACTGCCGGTAGATATCTCGCAAAAGAACCTACTCGTGCCGACGTGAAAAGTGTATTTGCTGGTTTGCGTCCACTTGCTGCACCAAAAAAAGCAGGGGGTAAGACAAAAGAAGTGTCGAGAAGTCATAAAATTATCACTTCCAATTCGGGTTTGGTTACAATAATTGGAGGTAAATGGACGACATATCGCGAAATGGGGGAAGAAGTTGTTGATAAACTTGCCGGTATAGCAAAACTTCCAAAGAAAGAATCTGTAACTCCTCATTTAAAAATACACGGATACAAAAAAGGAGTAGATTTTAATAATCCTTTATATTTTTATGGCTCGGATATAGAAACTATTTATAAATTAGTCGAAGAAAATTCAGAACTCAGTGAAGTAATTAGTGAAGATCTGAAAATAATTAAAGCTCAGGTAGTAATGGCAGTAAGGTATGAGTTAGCAAGGAATGTAGTAGATTTTCTGGCACGGAGAATTCGTGCATTGTTTTTAGATGCAAAAGAAAGTATTAGAATTACTCCTGTAGTTGCCGAAATTATGGCAAAAGAATTGGATAAAGACAAAGAATGGGAGAATGAACAAGTAGAACTATTTAATAAAATTGCAAAAAATTACATTTTAAACTAATTTAATATGCTCAATTTCCTAAGACAGCCTCCAAACAGAGACCTTATTTCTGAAGAGAAGGTTGATAGTACATATAAAATTTTACGATTTCAGGTTTTTGCCGGGATATTTCTTGGTTATGCCGGGTATTATTTGGTTAGAAAGAATTTTGCTCTTGCGATTCCTGATTTGATTAAAGAAGGATTCACTAAAACCGAGCTAGGTATTGCATTATCCGGAGTTTCGATTGCATATGGATTAAGTAAGTTCTTAATGGGAAACGTTTCTGATAGAAGTGATGCCAGAAAATTTATGACCCTTGGATTAGCTTTATCCGGTATTGCAATGATAGCGATGGGAATTTTTCCATTTGCAACATCATCGATAGCTGTAATGTTTGTTATTTTGCTTATTAACGGTTGGTTTCAGGGAATGGGATGGCCACCAAGCGGCAGGGTTATGGTTCACTGGTTTTCTATTACCGAGAGAGGCACTAAAATGTCTTTTTGGAATGTAGCGCATAATGTAGGTGGAGGTTTGATCGGACCATTGGCTATATTGGGGTTAGAGATATTTAGCGATTGGCGTGCTACTTTTTACTTTCCGGGGATGATTGCTCTGATTATTGCTGTTATTACATACATATTAGTTAGAGACAGGCCTCATGCAGTAGGATTGCCTGCAATCGAAGAATATCGAAAAGATTATCCTGAAGATCCCGAAGAGGCGAGTGAAAAGAAAATTTCAGGCCGAGAGATTTTTAGCAAATATATATTTAATAATAAGATGCTGTGGTTTATAGCTTCAGCCAACGCTTTTATTTATCTGGTGAGGTATGGAGTTCTGGACTGGGCACCTACATATTTGTCGGAAGAAAAGGGTTTTTCGTTCGATGAATCCGGATGGGCATATTTTGCTTATGAGTGGGCAGGTATTCCGGGAACTATATTAGCCGGTTATATGAGTGACAGATGGTTTAAAGGAAAACGGGCTCCGGTAAGTATAATATATATGTTGCTGGTGTTAATATCGGTGGTTGTTTACTGGAAAAATCCGATCGGAAATCCAATGATTGACAATTTATCGCTGATAGCCATTGGATTTTTAATTTATGGACCGGTAATGTTGATAGGAGTACATGCATTAGATTTGGTGCCAAAAAATGCTGCCGGAACTGCGGCAGGTTTTACAGGCTTATTCGGATATTTAGGAGGAGCAGTATTTGCAAATATTGCTATGGGAGCTATCGTTGATAATTTTGGATGGGATGGAAGTTTTATTACATTAATTGCTGCATGTATTCTGTCTATAATACTTATTGCTTTTACTTTACGGATTGAAAAAGATAAATAATTATTATAAAAGATCTTATTGAAGAATAATCATATTTAAAATGGCGTTGGTGCTAATTTGGAGAAACCTGAAGTTAATGTAACAGGGTTTAATTCCGGAGTTTATATTTTGAATGTTGTTGAAAACAATAAAATAGTTACACGAAAAATTGCTATCAGATAAGTATTTATAAAATTATATATATAAAGGCTGTAATGGATTCAAATCTGTTATAGTCTTTTTTATTTAAAATCTTATCTTTGCACAGATTTTTCAGAAAAAAATAAATGACTGAGACAGAACAAGAAAAGTTATTGGAACAGGGAATTATGCTCCCATTGATGGAGGAGTTTTATTCACTGCAGGGAGAAGGATACCACACAGGGCAGGCTTCATATTTTATCAGGATAGGCGGATGCGATGTTGGCTGCCACTGGTGCGATGTAAAAGAAAGCTGGGATGCAAAGCTACATCCTCCTACCATGGTTGATAAAATTGTGGAAAATGCAGCTAAATATGCAAAGACAGTTGTCATTACCGGAGGAGAACCATTGATGTGGAACTTAGATTATATAAGTCGACAGTTGCATTCGAGAGGAATTAAAGTACATATAGAAACTTCGGGGGCTTATCCTATAACGGGTAGATTGGATTGGATATGTCTTTCACCCAAGAAAACATCTCTTCCTTTGGAGGATAATTATAAGGAGGCCGATGAGTTAAAAGTTATTATACAGAATAAGAATGATTTCAAATTTGCCGTAGAACAGGCTTTAAAAGTAAATGATTCATGTAAGTTATACCTTCAACCTGAATGGAGTCAGAGGGAAAAAATGCTTCCTCAAATTGTTGATTTTATTCTAGAACATCCTGAATGGAAGGCATCTCTTCAAACACATAAGTACATGAATATTCCTTAGGAATTCTTTTCTGAATTAAAATATAGTTCTTAACTTAGGGATATGAGAAACTCTTTTTTTTTATCCCTATTTTTTTTAATTATCCTTCCTTTCAGTTCGATTGAATCGCAAGAGGTTGATAAGGCTGAAAAGTATTTCCAAAAGGCGAAATCTTCATTACGGAATAGAGATTATGATAAAGCAGAGGAGTATCTGCAGAAAACGGTTTATTTAAATTCAGATAAGTTTGATGCTTATGTGATTTTAGGAGATATTTACTTCAAATCAAAAAGATATGAACCTGCTATTGAAAACTATAAAACAGCTGATTTATTAAGGTCTAAGTATTTTTTAAAATACAAGATGGCAAATTCTTATTTTTATCAGGGATATTATAAGGAAGCCAGGAAGAATTATTTAGAATATATAGAAAAAGCACCTAAAAGTAATAAAGGTGTGAAAATTGCCAATAAACGTTTAGAAAATTGTGATTTTGCAATTGAGGCAATGAAAAATCCGGTAGACTTTGATCCTGTAAATGTTGGAGCGGGAGTTAATACTCAGGGATATGAATATAATCCTGTTGTGTCTGTAGATGGTAAGACATTAATATACACGGGTATTCGTATAAAAAATGGTCAAAAGGTCGAAGATTTTTTCATAAGTAACAGAAAAGGCGAAAACTGGGAAAGAGGGATCCCTTTACCCGGAGATGTAAATACAAATGATAATGAAGGTGCTCACTGTATTAGTATGGATGGGAAATTTTTATATTTCACATCCTGTGGCCGGGAAGAAGGTATAGGCAGCTGCGATATTTATGTTTCGATAAAAGAAGGTGGAAAATGGTCGAGACCAATAAACCTCGGTAGGGGAGTAAATTCTACTTCATGGGATGCTCATCCGGCAATTTCACCTGATGGGAATACTATAATTTTTTCTTCTTCCAGACGTGGAGGAAAAGGAGGGAAAGATTTGTGGGTTTCGAAATTTGAAAATGGAAGGTGGGCAGAGGCTCATAGCATAAAGGAATTGAATACTGATGGTAATGAAGTAACTCCTTTTTTGCATGCAGACGGTAAGACGATATATTTTTCATCTGATGGACTTTTAGGAATGGGAGGTACTGATTTTTTCGTGTCGTATTACGATGAAAAAAGTAAAAAATGGTGCCAGCCAATTAATTTGGGATACAAAATAAACTCTGCAGGCGATGAATATAGTTTGATGGTGACCAGAGATGGTAAAAGTGCATATTTTTCTTCTGATGCACTTGATGGGTTTGGTGAAATGGATATTTATAATTTCGAATTGGATGAAAAAGTAAGAGGAAGTAATACAGCCTACCTAAAAGGAAATATTTATGATAAAGTAAGCAAGAAGAATATTAATAACTCAAGTATTTCTATTGTTGATTTAAAATCATCAAAAGCTATACATTCTGTTTCTGTTGAATTCGGGAAATATCAGGCACTACTTCCAGTTGGTAAGGTCTATGCTGCAGTAGCAATGGCTCCTGGTCACCTGTTGTATTCCGAAACATTTAAATTCGACAGTGATTCTGTCGGTAATTATGTTGAGAAAGATTTTTGGTTGCAAAGACTGAAAAAAGGAAAGAGAATGAATTTGAATAATATTAATTTCGAATCCGGTAAGTCGGAATTATTGGCGGAGTCATATTTTGAACTGAATATTTTGGTAGCCTATTTGAAAGAACATTCCCAATACAGAGTCAAGATAATTGGACACACCGATGATGTAGGGAAAGTTGAATATAATCAGAAACTATCGGAAGCCAGGGCTAAATCGGTGAAGGAATATCTAACTGCCAAGGGAATAGGTGTAAAAAGAATGCAGTCTTTTGGGAGAGGAGAAATTAAACCCATTGCGACAAATGAAACATTGGAGGGCAGAAGTAAAAACCGTAGAACTGAAATTTTGCTTTATTGAGTCTGTGATTTAATGAGTCAATGA